>JAVFAO010000011.1:0-45386 GCA_034002465.1 Myxococcota bacterium | reverse complement strand
ATTGCCGTTCAGGTGACAACCGTGCCGCTGCCCGGCCTCGAACTTGACGACAATGGCAACTGGAACGTGGACTTCCAATTCGATGATCCCAACCTCTTCGCCACCCCTCTGGACGGTGCCAGCACGCTGCTCATCCGGGCCGCCAACCAGCGTGGCGTGAGTCGTGAGGTCACGGTGGTCTTCAAAGCGGACGCCGAGGGTGCCGTCATCGAGTTCATCACGCCTGCTGCAGGTCAGCTGATCGGCGGAATCTTCACGGTCAAGGTCAAGATCGAAGATCCCGCGGGTATCGATCCCAACAGCGTGGTGGCCAGCATCGCCGGTGACAATCGTTTCATCCTCAAACAAAACAGCGCAGGCGAATTCGAAGGCAGCTACGACGGACGTAACCTCAACCCGCAGATCGTCTTCCCGCTGCTGACCGTGTCGTGCAAGGACAACGTAGGAAACGAAAACTCGGCTGGACAGATCGTCGCCCTGGATACGCGCCGCCCCATCGTCGACCTCGATCCACCGCCCATGCGTGAGTACGATCCCGATGAGGGGGAATGCTCGGAGCTCTTCGATCCACTCGGTCCCGAGGCGCCCAACGATGGAGAGAGGATCCAACAGCTCAGCCTCATTCGCGTCCGTGTCGAAGACCGCGCCAACGGAGAGGAAGCCAGCGGCAATGACTTCGTGGTTCCCATGGCGGGCGTCAACCCCACCAAAGTCCAGCTCTACGTGCTCGACAACTCGGAGGGTGCGCTCATCGTCGACACCGATGGTGACGGCATCTGCGACGAAATCAACCCGCTCCTCAAACCTCGCCCCGTACCGACCAGCCCCGACGAAGCCGCCGTCATCAACCTCACCCGCGTCGAACCCGAGGGCAAGGCTTTCTTCCCCTGGATCATCAGTGGACCTGCCTTCGGCGACTCGGCGCTCACTTGGATAGAGGACGGATGGTGTCACGGAGGAGACGACACCTCCGCCCCCGAGTCGGTTTGCAATTGGTCGACCAGGACCACCCGCATCATCTCGGACGTCGTCGACGACACGGGTGTTGTCTACGCCATCCCCCCAGTGAGCGACGTCAACTGCATGGGTATCGGCTTCGATGTGCTTGGTGCCAACATCAGCGACGGTTGGGCCTGCGTCGCCGTGCGCGCCGAAGACAATCTTGGCAACGCCAGCATCTCCCCGCCCCATCGCCTCTGCATCGATGCCGAACTCAGCGATGGTAACAATGGTTGCACCTGCATGGACGACGACTTCGCAGGGGTTAGCCCCTACCCTGACTTCTCCCCCACCGCAATAGATTTCGGCTGCCGCAGCGTTCCGTCCATCCCCAACTGCACCGGCGTCTATGACGCAGGCTCGAACACCATCATCCCTGGGTCGAGCTGCCAACACCCCGCCAATTTCCGAAGCAGCCACCTGACACATCGCAACATGCGCCGTAGCAACTGAGCAACGTGCGTCTCTCGCCCCTTCGCCTGCCCAGAGCCGCCCATAGCTTGGCACAGCCTCTGCGCTTCGACGGCATCGGGCTGCACTCCGGAGCGCCTGCGCAGCTCGTCCTCGAGCCTCATCCGCAGGGCTGGGCCCTCGCCTTGGGCCCCAGCGGCAAAGCCTGGCCCATCGAGCAGCTCGTGCTCTTCGACAGCAATCGGGCCACCACTCTGTGCAGCCCCGAAGCAGAGCGCTTCGCCACCGTCGAGCACGTCCTCGCCGCCATCAGCGGAGCGCAGCTCGACGCGGTCTGCGTCCGTCTGCTCTCAGGTCCTGAGTTTCCTGCCTTCGATGGCAGCGCCGCCGCGCTCGCCGAGTCCATTGCGGCAGCCACCAAAGAAGCGCTCCCACGGCAGGCCTGGGTCTGGGCGCTCGGCGGCGAGCTCGAGCTCAAAGTGGGCAGCGCCTGGGCCCGGCTCGAAGCTGCAGACCAGCGCAGCATCTCCTGCAGCATCGACTTCCCCGAACTCGGTCGCCAAGAGGCGAGCTGGGCAGAGACGGATGACTTTTGCGGGGGCCTTGCCCGGGCTCGGACCTTTGCCTTCGTTGCGGACTTGGATAAGCTGCAGCAGCAGGGCCTTGCCAAAGGCGGCTCACTGCACAACGCGCTACTGCTCGATGCAGGCGCGCGAACCATCAATCCAGAGGGTCAGCGTTTTGAAAACGAAGCGGCGATGCACAAGCTCCTAGACCTGCTCGGAGACCTCGCGCGACTGGGTGCCCCACTGCGCGCACGCCTCGTGGCCCACAGACCGGGTCATCGCTTCAACGCAGCCCTCGTCGAAGCCCTCGAATCCATCAAGGAGCGCTCTGCATGAACAGCAAACCCATCATCACTGCCATCGCCTTCTCCCTGCTACTCGCGGGCCTCTCCGCGTGCTCGAGCAGCGCAGAAATCCTACCGACCAGGGCCATGCCGCCAGGCGCTAGCTTCGAGGGGCTCTGGTATTCCAACTATGGAGACATGCGGCTGCAGCAGGAAGGCAACAAGGTCACCGGCACCTTTGACTACAAGCTCGGTGGGAGCATCGAAGGCGAGCTCCAGGGCGGCGTGCTGGTCTTCGATTGGCGCCAAGAAGGCGACCTCAACCTCGGGCGCCGAGATGTCTTCGGCAAAGGCTACTTCGTCATCTCCGACAACGGCATCAGCTTCGAGGGCAAGTGGGGCTATGCCGAGAGCTACAGCAATGGCGGCACCTGGACTGCGAATAAAGCCACTGAAATCTATAAGAAATAGTGCATCACCGGCGGTTGGCGACACGTTGGAGACGCACGGGAGAACGAGCACCAGCATGAACTTGGGGGAAGAGGCCAAGCGCCCAACCGACAAGAGGTTGCACCCGTTTCTTCTCCAGATCCTGGGTGCAATGCTTCAGGCCGCCCTGCTCTTCACGCCAGCCTGTGAGCGCGCCGAGCTCAGCCCTCCGCGTCAGCTCGCCCGACTGCAGGCGCTGGCTGTGCTGCACCGCACCCAATCCATCGCCCAGAACTGGCTCTCGCGCGAGGACTCAGCTTGTCCTCGACCCTTGACGCTGGAGAGCAGCCGAGCTCTGGGACGTCATCGGCGACTGCTTCGAAGCGCCCTCGTCGAGCGAGAACTCTTGCTCTTCGAAGAACTCGACCTGCGCGTCGACGCAGAGCGCTTCTCCTTGCAGCAATCCCTCTTCGAGCCGCAGAGTATGCGCACAGCTACGCTCACACAGCTCTGCACGACCGAACGCTGTGCCGTGGGCTCCAACGCGCTCCCTCTGATGATTGCTGGGGAAAGCACACAAGCCGTCCTCAGCAGCGTGCGTCATACCCTCTCCTCGAGAGATCGCCTGCTCTCGGAGCTGAACTGGCAGATGGCTAAGGGCGGCGCGCTGTCCTCCCCCAGTTCGACCCCAGCCCAGGTCCTGAGATGTCCGGCGATGGGTGCTGCTGGCCTTTCCCTGTGGGATGGCTTCGAGCTCGAGTCGGCCTCTCTCATCCACCACCGCGATCATCTCGGCAGGGACCGCAGCTTGAGTCTGCAACTGCAACTGCGCCCCATCAGCGAAGCCGAGCGCCTGTTCGAGCTGCGTCTGGACGAGCGCGTCTTCTATCCGGGCGATGACGACTTTGCTCCTCCCCTTCGCGCCGTCCCCATCGACGTGCTCGAAACAGAGACGGTATCCGACCTCACTGCCCTGCCCTTGCTCGACACCGTCGCCACGGAGAGTGCCGTCCGCTCGCTGCTCTCTCGTGCCTTGCTGCGCCGCTTCCCACTGCCCCAGTCGGCGGCATCGCCACACTGACTCACGCAGGCCATGCAGGCCAGCTTCTCTGGCAACTCGGCGCACTCTCTGCTATGGGCGAGCACGGAGCTCAGTCGCTCCAGCAGAGAGGAGAGCGGGATGACACAGCGCTCGATGAAGCCGGTAGAATCGTTGGTGATCAAGGTGGGGAGTGGGGTCTTGGTCCGCGATGGCGTTCGCTTCGACCGAGGCACTTTTTGTCGTCTCGTCGAGACCTTGGCGGCCTTGGTCGAGAAGGGCTACAAGCTCACCTTGGTCTCCTCTGGAGCGGTTGCATTGGGTCGCGGAAAACTACATGAGGCCAAACCTGACCGCCGCAAATCTCTGCCCAAGCTGCAAGCCCTTGCCGCGGTCGGACAAACCACCCTGATGCAGCTCTATGATAGTGAATTTGCTCACTATGGCCTGCACTGCGGACAAATTCTCCTGACCCGCGAAGACACGGACAACCGCACGCGATATCTCAATGCTCGCCGGACCTTACGCACCCTCTGGGCCTTGGGAACCGTGCCCATCATCAACGAGAACGACAGCATCGCCACCGAGGAAATTCGCCTCGGTGACAATGACATGCTGGCCGCGCGCGTGGCATGTATGCTCGCCGCCGACTTGCTGGTCATCTTCAGCGACGTGGACGCGGTCTACAGCAGCAATCCCAAGACCGATCCTGCGGCTCAACGCTTCGACATGATCGCCGCCATGGATCCCCGCCTCGACGCTGTCGCTGCACCTTCTCAGGACAAGAAAGGCGTGGGCACCGGGGGTATGTTCACCAAGCTCGAAGCAGCCAGAGTCGCGGCCCGGCGCGGCATCCCAAGCCTCATCATGAGCGGCAAGCAACCCAACAGACTGGTCGATGCCCTAAGCGGGGACGAGGTCGGAACCCTGCTGCTTGCCCAGGACAGCCCCCAGAGCAGTCGCAAAGTCTGGATCGACTCGCTCAAGCTGCACGGTCGCCTGTATTGCGACGAAGGCGCGGTGATGGCGGTCATCGTGCACGGGAAAAGCCTGCTCCCCAGCGGCGTCTCGAAGGTCGAGGGCCGCTTCGACGAGGGAGACGCCATCGAGCTCTGTGACCCCGCGGGGAATGTCTTTGGGCGCGGGCTCGCCCTCTACCCCGCGGCCGACCTGAGGCAGATCGCAGGCGAACAATCCTCCCGCATCGAAGACGTGCTGGGCTATCATGTCAGCGACGCAGTGGTGCACCGCGACGACATGGTGTTCAGCAATCCCCCAAGTGAGTGACGTGCATGAGCGAAGGCGCGCTGCCCATACGTAGCCTCAAGACCCTGGCCAGGAATTGCAGGTGTCGCTGGCTCACTGTACGCAGGTCTGCGAGCGAAGCGAGTGGAGGGCTGCGAGCGTGAGGTCGCAACGACGCGCAGTAGTAGCGCGCAGCTCGGCCCGACTCGGGCTGCTGATGCTGGGCCTGTTGTTGCTCGCGGCGCTCTTTGCGGACTGGCTCGCCCCCTACCCCGCGATGCAGGTGGCACTCGAGAATCAGCTGGCGGCACCGAGCGCAGAGCATTGGTTGGGTTGCGATGAGAATGGTCGAGATGTGCTGAGCCTCCTGCTCTACGGCAGCCGGGTCTCGTTGCTGGTCGGTGTGTGCAGCATGTTGATTTCGCTGCTGATCGGGGCGAGCCTCGGGGCATTTGCGGGCTTCGTGGGCCGCTGGCTGGATGAGCTGGTGATGCGGGTGATTGACGTTTTCTTCGCATTCCCCGGCATTTTGCTGGCTATCTTGATGGTCTTTCTGCTTCGAGACGCCGGTGTTGGCAGCGTCATCTTGGCGCTCAGCGTCAGCGGCTGGGCCAGCTATGCGCGACTGACCCGTGGGGAGGTCTTGCGAGAGCGGGAAATGGAATACGTCAACGCGGCCCGCTTGCTGGGCCTGTCGCGCCTGCGCATCGTCTTTCGACATGTCATGCCGAATGTGATGGGGCCCCTCTTGGTGCAGGCAACCTTCGGCGTCGCGACAGCCATCTTGGCCGAGAGCACGCTGTCTTTTCTGGGGCTGGGACCGGGCTTGAGCCCATTCTGGGGGATGAGCTGGGGCGCTCTGCTCGACCAAGGCAGCCAGTACTTCCTGCTCACCCCACATCTCGCCTTGGCGCCAGGGTTGCTCATCATGATGACGGTATTGGCGATTAATTTCGTGGGGGACGCATTGCGCGACGACTTCGATCCCTTCACGGCACAGGAGCGCTGAGATGGGCCAGATGGATAGGGACAGCATGCCATCATTCTCGCCACACTCCCTAGAGCAGCTTGCAGGTCGCGTGTTGATTGGAGGCTTTGGCGGCACCTCGCTGGACGATGAGCTGCTTTCGCAGATAGCCATGGGTCAGCTCGGTGGGCTTATCCTGTTCTCGCGCAATCTCGAAAACCCAAGACAAAGCAAGCATCTTTGTGAGACAGCGCTTGCGGCGGCAGGCGAGAAGCCTTTTTGGCTTGCGGTGGATCAAGAGGGCGGCCGAGTGCAGCGGGTCAATCACCGCATCGGCGCGAGCTCCGTGCCCCCCATGGCGCAATGCGCTCAGGAGGGAGAATGGAAGGTCCGCGCGGCATCGCGGGTGATGGCTTGTGAGCTCTCGGCGCTGGGCTTCAACCTCAACTTCGCCCCGGTGCTCGACGTCCACAGTCGAGCGGAGAATCCGGTCATTGGAGAGCGGGCATTCTCGAACGAGCCGAGCGTGGTGGCACAGATGGGCCTGGCCTTCGCCGAAGAGCACCTGCGGCTAGGAATGGGCGTCTGCGGCAAGCATTTTCCCGGCCATGGCGATACGCTTCAGGACAGCCACTTGAGCCTGCCCTATCTCTCGCACAGCCGAGAGCGATTGGATGCGCTGGAGCTGCAGCCGTTTCGCGCCGCCATTGCTGCTGGCTTTCCGATGATGATGAGCGCGCACATCGTGATGCAGAGCCTCGATGAGAAGCCAGCGACCTTGAGTGCGCGCATTCTGCGTGAGCTGTTGCGCGAGGAGCTTGGTTTTGAGGGGGTGGTGGTCTCCGATGACTTGGAGATGAAAGGCATCAGCGCGCATTGGCCAGTGGAGGAGGCGGCGGTGATGGCGCTGGAGGCTGGGGTCGATCTGCTGTTGGTGTGCGGTGAGCAACAGCTATGGCGCAAAGTGCAGCAGCGTCTGGTGCAAGAGGGGGAGCGACGAAGCCGCTTTGTGGACCGCCTCTTGGAGGCAACCCAACGGCTGGACGCATGCTATGCGCAGCTCACCGAGCAGCGCGCGTCGTGGATTGCAAAAGCTGAGCATCGGGCCACTTCGCGTCACGCAGACACCCTGCTCAGGGTTTCCCATACGGCACATGCTGACGCGCTCTCGCGCTCAGAAGCACGAGGTTGTGAGTGGTGCGCGAAGGATTGAGCGAAGCATTGCTCATCAATGCAGCACTCACGAAGTCACGCAGTCGGCGCGTTGACGTCGAAGGAGCGGCCTGCCTTCGCAGCGCGTCTTCGCCTCCTGGCTTCGACTTCTTTACAGCAGCTGTTCTCTGCGCTACCGTTTTAATTGAGGATGCGCTTCTGACGCGTCCTTGCAGCACCACATGGGTTGCAGACCGATGTATGGCCCACTCGCCCAGAAACGGCGCTGGGCCCGCTCCTCGGGGGTAGATCGTTGTTTTGAGGTGCTTAGGTTCTGGCACAGGGACCAGGAGGCCGAGTGCCTTTCCCTGATGGGGAAACCCCGATGAGAATTCCGGACTACTTGATCATCGACGAAATTCGGCGGCGCCAAGAGGACGCATGGGAGCCGGAGCCCCTGCAGCTACCGCTGTACGTTCCACATGTTCCCGAGCATGGCGAGGACGAGGACGACCCCGACGAACCGCGTTCGCGGGTGATCATCATCGACATGCTGAGTTCCCGCGTCTGATGGTACACCGAACACTCTTCAAAGGGATCGCCAAATAGAGCTCGAGCGACACGCTCTGGCCGTTTTCCCATGTGGCTTCGCTCGCTACTCTGTCCAGATTTGACTTACGGTCAGCGAGTGCTCGCCCAGTAAGCTTCTCAAAGGCTCACTCATCACACTCAGATCCGAACTGAGATCGGCTTGTCTCTCGTTCGCGCGAATGGTATGCAGGGAGAGGATTCGATTCAGAGGGCGTCCCTGGACCCCTTTGCAGATAGACCGCTGCTGTCGCGCCACGCGACATCCACGGACGACCACTGATGAGCAAAGACGAAGTGGCATCGAAGCAAGACACGGACGAGCAGACCCAAGCCGAAGATGAGCCTTCGACCAAACGCCCGCGCGGGAAGAAGAGCAAATCCAGCAAGAAGGCGGATTCCAGACCCCAGCTCTTGGTTCGCCCTCCATCGGAGAGTCTCGAGCTCTACGGCCTCGATCCAGAGGATGGCAGCGAAAGCCATCAGGCCGGCTTCAGCCGCGATGAGACGGAGAGCACTCGCGAATTCCCGTCCCTCAAAGCCGAGGAAGCATGGTTCGTCCACGACCAGAGCAGCCTGCCCTTGAGTGTCGGACATATTCTCGCGCACGAAGAGCAACGGATCATCATCGACGAGTGTCTCGATATCCAGTCCTATGAGCAGCGCTATCGCGTCCACCTCGACGGCAGCGATGAGCCGCTCTTGCTGAGACGTGGCAGGCGCAGTGCGCCATTTCTGCGCTACGAGCTCGAGATGCGTGCCCTCAGCGAAATCGCCGAGGATGACCCGTGCGAGGTCTTGGCTCACCCTCAGCTGCATTGGTTCGACGATGAGTCGAGCTACCTGCTCTGTCCTTGGCATCAAGGCCAGCGCGGCTCGGCTTTCTTGTCCAACGAATCCTTGGATCTGCTCACCGTGGTGCGCGTCCTCCAGCAACTCAGCGGGGCCTTGAGGCGTCTGCATCGCTGTGGATACATCCTCACCAGCCTGCGCCCAAGCAGCTTCAGTGTCGACCTGAGCGGCCCTCGCCTGCACGTCTGGCTCGAGGACATGCTCAACCTGTGCGAAACCGTCGACAGGCCGCCCTACCCACTGTCCACACCCTACACGGCCCCGGAAGTGGGTGATCTGGTGCCAGCAGATGAGGGCGTCGACATCTATTCCATCGGAGCCCTGTTGCATCGTGCCGTCAGCCGGCGAGAGCTCACCGCCAACCGCAGCGCTCGCTCCTTTCTTCCCAGCACCGATGCCGAGCAATCGCCCATGGTGGCGCAAATCTTGACAAGGACTCTGGGCCTGCCTTCGGAGCGCTTCTTCGATGTTGCCGAGCTCGAGAAGGCACTGCAACAACTCGAACAGGAGCTGATCCCGAGGCTTCGCATCGAGATCGCGCTGCGCAGCTCGACTGGGCTCAACCCCCTTCGCATCGTCAACCAAGACTCTGGCGGCTTTGTCGAACAACGTTCCGTCCACCGCTCTCGAACCCATCACCTAGGGTTCTATTGCGTCGCCGATGGCATGGGTGGACACGAGGACGGTGATCGGGCCAGCGAATTGGCAGTGCAAGGCGCACTGCGCTGCTTCCAGCAAATGCTCCTCGAGCTGGAATCGGAGCAGTGGGCGCCGCAGCTTGCCCAGCACTGCAAGCGGATCGCCGCTGCAGGCAGCCGACACTTGGTCGAAACCATCCATCGTGAAGGCGGTGGACGGCGAATGGGCACCACCTTCACTGGCGTGCTGCTCCACGATGACAAGCTTGCCCTCGCTCACCTCGGTGACTCCAGAGCAATCCTCCAGCGTGAACACAAGATGACCGTGCTCAGCGAGGACCACAGCCTCGTCGGGATGATGGTGAAGGCAGGCCAGCTCACCATCGAACAAGCAGAACGCTCAGACGAGAAAAACATCTTGATGCGTTCCATCGGCGCCGATCATATCGTCCGCGCGGAACACTTCGATGGCTTCGACGTCGCTGCAGGAAGCACAGTGCTGTCGGCGCGTCCAGGAGACCGCATCGTCTTGGTCTCCGACGGCGTATGGGGGATGATTCCACGCCCCGAAATGGAGGAGCTCATCGACCAGCATTCAGCGGCCGCTGCACTCGCCCAGGAGCTGTGCCAGGAATCCATCAAGCGAGGCGGCGTCGACAACGTCGTCGTCTTGGTCTTGAGCTTCGAGCTCGAGACACCCTTCTGAGCGAAAACCTGAGGCACACGCCACTCCTAGGCTGAGGGGAAAGCAGCGCTGGTCGCGATGCAGCGCAAGCGCCGACACGAAATCATAGGGATTTCAAAGGAGTGGAGGGACAGGCCAAGCGCCCAATCGACAAGAAGTCGCAGCCAGGAGGCGGAGACTCGCTGCGCAGGCAGCCCGAAGGGTGCGTGCCAGGGATGGCACGCAACAAATCGAAGGGCTGTCTACTCCTCCGAGCAAGCTTCGGCATTGCATTCGTTCGCTCTCGGGCACCGACCTCGCGCCAGCAGCAAATCCTTCGGATGGGTGCGAGGATGCGTGCCATTCGCTCACTTGCAGTGTACCTCATCTGGAGGCTGCAAGCTGCGCGCGCTGTCGCCACGCAGCCGCCAATCTCGCTCGCCGTAGTCCACGCGCGCAAAAACCTGCTCCTCTTCGATACAGCGATCGAAGAAGCCCAACAAGCTCTGGCGGGCCTCGGCGGCGGTGCTCGCCTTGTACACGGCCTCACGGGTTGCGGCGGCGTGACGCAAACCCCGACAGAAGTAGCCGGTGATCATCTTGGTTCGGCCCAGCAGTAGGGATGGCTTCTCGATCTCTGCTTCCACCTCATCCAAGAATCGTTCGAGCCAGGCGCGACGCTGTTGCAAGCTCGGCTCTGGCACGGGCAGCCCATTCTGCGCAGCAGCAATCTGCGCAAGTAGCCAGGGGTTGCGCAGCACACCACGCCCCACCATCACCCCGTCTGCAGCGGACTCCTGCAAAGCTGTGGCCGCGTCTTCGACATTCAAGATGTCGCCATTGACCAAGACCGGGAGCTTGACACTATCCTTGACAGCGCGGACAGCGGACCAGTCGGCGCGACCGCTGTATCCTTGCTCGCGCGTGCGCCCATGCACTACAATCTGCGCGGCTCCTTCTGCCTCAGCCATGCGAGCAAGCTCCGGGGCATTGAGCGTCTTTCGCGACCATCCAAGCCGCATTTTCACCGTCATCGGTACGCGAATGGCTTGTCGAACCGCGACCATGATGGCGTGGGCGAGTTGGGGCTCTCGCATGAGTGCAGCCCCGGCGAGCCCTTGGGTCACCTTTTTCGAAGGGCAGCCAAAGTTGAGATCGACGATATCGGCCCCTGCGTCCTCACAACGGCGGGCAGCATCGGCCATTCGCTCTGGATCGCGACCATAAATCTGCGCCGCGACGGGGTGTTCATCGTCATCGAAAGCAATGCTTTTCCACGCTTTCGGCACATCTCTGGTGAGGGCTTCGGACGCGACGAATTCGGTGACCGTAAGGCCACAGCCACCAACAGAGCGAACCATTCGTCGAAAGATGCGATCGCTGATCCCTTCCATGGGAGCGAGCGCCGTTGCAGGCGCGATCTTCAGGCCTCCAAGCTGATAGCTGAAGGCAGTCGGCGAAGGGCGCGCATCCTCATGAGCAGACACTGGAGCATCCGAAGGTGTTGAGCGACGTGAAGGTCACGCGTCCTCGCGCTGTTCGAGGGAATTGCGCGGACGCGGGTTCGAAGCCCAAGCAAACCCGAAGGGCTGTGCTCGCGGGAGGCTGGGGCAAAAAAAAATGCCCCGGCCAAAGCCGGGGCATTTGATGCGAGGAGGGGGACTCGAACCCCCACTCCCTAATCGGGAACTAGCCCCTCAAACTAGCGCGTCTACCAGTTCCGCCATCCTCGCAGGATATTGCCTCAGCTGAGGAAGCCGAGGCTCTCGCAACACTTGGAAGTGTTGCGAAACGCCGCTCTTCTAGCACTGGGTGTGAACAGCGTCAAGCGAAATCATTTCGCTTGATGAAATCTCTTGACTCGCTACTCGGAGCGCCTTGCGCCATCGGCTCTCTTCTACTTCGCCAACCATCGCAGCCTGCAAGTTCTGGCGCCCCTGAGGCAGCTACCTGGCGACGTCTGGCTGCCTTCGGCGTCACAGCCGCAGGGTCATTCCTTGGAAAAAGCTGGGGGAACAGGCCAAACGCCGAATCGACGAGAAGACGCTGCACGCAGACCTGCAGTTGGCCTCAGCGCAGCGCGAGCGCCCTTTGTCGGTGCAGAAAAGCTGGTCCAAGTGCCAGCTTTCGGGTACTCTGCTGATGGGTGACGAAGCGAGCCTGGAGGACGCAGATTTATTGTCGTTTGGATTGTTGATTTGCCTGCAGTCATGAGCTGTTTGCGACGTCGTCAGCGACGCTTTCTCATTGACGGGTTGCACACGGCTCAACGCACTCGATTCGAACAGCCAGGGTGCTTCTCATTCATCGTCGTTCAGGCTTCGCTCGATGTGCCTCACACGATGCCCATGGAGTGGAGGAGCTTTCGCCGCTTGGATGCAAGGTTGCGGGGATCGGTGCACACAGCCAGCGACACTTGCGCAGGCTAGGCAGCGGGCCAGTGGTGGTCGCTGTTTGACTTCTCGAGGAGAAGTGATGGATTCGGAGAACAGGCACGGCGGAGGTGAAGCAGGCGTGGCTTTTGAGACTGAGTCCGCATACGACTTCCTCTATCTGAAGGCAACCCCCATCGAGAATATCCGCCTTGCCCACTGGCGAGGAGAAGCCGATGAGACGGCCTTCTGGAGGGTGCTCGGGCACTATCAGAACAGCGATGGAGGGTGGGCAAGAGGCGTTGATCCAGAGTACACCGGCCAGCACAGCTCCATTCATTCCACCATCGAAGCCCTGCGCATCTTGCTCTCGCACCAGCAGGCCGATCATCCCAACACAGCGAGAACCATACACTTTCTTCGGCAGGCAGCGCTTCCCGATGGCAGCTGGCAAGAGCTCCCTGAGGTCTTGAGAGAGGCCAACGTCCCCGAGTGGTATGCCCCTGCGCGTTTCCGCATCTGGGAGACCGCGATGCTCGCAGGCTACAGCCTCGATCTCGGATACACCGAGCTGTGGAAGCCCGCCGCCACCTACCTTCGCAACGTGTGGCCTCAGGTGCCACCCAGTGAAACCGTGCACCCCTATCTCGCCGCCGTGCTCTTGCTCGGACGCAGCCACGCTGACAAAGACCGCACCATCGCCGCCCAGAGCCTCGACGCCATCCGACGTCTCGTGCGAAGGGAACAAATCGACCCCTCAGACTGCTCTTGGTTGATCGAGGTGCTCGACGTGGTCAATCCACCCGACGCTGACGATCTCATCCAGCAACTCGGTGATCGCCTCGCCAGCGCTCAAGACCCAGACGGGGGCGTGCGTACGGACTACGATGAATTAATGCGCTCCTCTGCCACCTTCAATGCTCTGATGGCCGTTGCACTCATGAACCAACGAGGATTGGGCTGATGTCTCGACATACTCCGAGCGCGATGCTGTGTCTGCTGATGGCCGCCGGACTGGCGTTGTCGTGTGGAGAGGACAAGGTCAAGCAGGCTCCCCCCAAACCCCCACCCAGCGCTGGCGTCTCGAACGCCAGGCCCAACAAAGCCGGCGCCAATCAAAACGTCGGCACCGTGCATGCTGCAGGTGCCGTGAAGCTCGAAGAGCCTGTACCGGTCAAGGCCATCCCCGAAGAAGAAGTTCCCGCTGCCGACCCATCCAAGGTGCATGCTTTCCTCTTTGTATCCGACCCAGTACAGGCGAAGAAGCTGCTGGAAACCGTCGATCCCAGTCTACTCGACGACGATCTCAACCACCTGCTCGCCCGTGCCTTCGGTCTGCCCGCTCTGAGTCACATCGACTGGAGCAAACCCATGCTCATCGCCCTCGTCGAAGGCAGCCCATCTCCCGTCGTCATGGTCTCCACCCTGAGCACCGATGAATTCCTCACACCACTGCCACCCAACCCCATCCGCAACAGGCAAGGCAACGATTTCAGCTTCCCTCTCTCGATGACGCAGACGGTCTACCTCAACTTCATTGGCCAGTTCGCCGTACTCAGTGGCGAGTGGCGCCATTTCCCGTTGGTCTCCGGCCGCCTCAAAGAAATCATCGAGGAGAAACACGACGCGGTCATGATTGGCGAGGCGCAGGTCCACGAATTCGACCTGCTCTCGCGTCGCATCTCGAGATTGCCTGCACCGCTCCCAGAGCTCGCTCCGGGTTGGAATGATTTCCGCGTCACCCTCGAAGACCTCATCGACACCACGCAAAGCGTTGCCTTCAAAGTGCAAATCGACGGCGAACAGACTGCCATCGAAGTTCGCCTCTCTCCCAAGGAGAGCGGCCTCTTCTCGAAAATGGTAGCGCAGCTCAAGGCTGCAGACACCAGCAAGAGCATTGGCAGGCTCGCGCTCTTCAACCCGCGATTCTGGCTCTGGCAGAACCTCGCCCAAGCCCCCCTCATTGCCCCAGGTGCGCCCATCGCGCTGGTCTCCCACACCCTCAGGGCCCTCACTCCTGAACAAGCCGAGCCCCTTTTCGCTGCTGAGCTCGCGCGTGCCGCCGCCCTGCTACCCTCCAACTTGCTCGCCATCGAATCCCTCGACAAAAGCAACGAACTGCGCTGGGTGTCCATCGCAGAGGTGCGCGATGTCGAAGCCTTCGACAAAGCCTGCAACGACCGCTTCGAACTGCTCGACACAGCGAAACGCGTCCAGAGCCTGAAAATCAAAGCCTTCGGAAAACTCAACCAACCCGATGCCCTCCACGCATTCCAGCTGCTCGACAGCCCTCGCTCCTTCGTCGAAGCCCGATATGCCAATGATTTCGTGGCGGTAAGTCAGCGTGACCCAGAAGAGGCTGCCAGGCTCGTCTCACTCATCGCCGCGACCCCACCCAGCAGTGCCACCATGCCCGTCGCACTGCAGGCGGTGCCTGGCGTCGCGATCATGTTCGCCGCCTTCGACCTGAAGGGACAGGGCGCTGAACCCATGACGGCGTCTGTCGCCATCGACAGCGGTGCCCTGGTCTTGCGGGCGAACATCCCCCGTGCCCAGCTCGACCTCGGGCCCGGTCAGTGATGCGCCGGCATCTCATGCGCGCTCATCGCTCAACACTGAACGCTCACGCTGGCGCAGCTCAGGTCCTGCGCTGCGTGCAGGCGCTCGCCCTGCTCGCGCTCGTCGCGGTGGCCTGCAATCCTCCCCAGGAGAGTGCCGCCCCGAAGGACCCGCCCGCCGCAGAGCCCACACTGGACACAGTGGATGACGCCCCGGCTGAAGCACTGCAGCTACCGCCGTCGAGCCCGCTCGGCCCGCCCGGCCCGTTCGGGCTCGAGCTCGAAGAGAGCGAGCCTGCGAGCTGGGGCCCATTCGCATCTTCAGAGCGACTCATCGCGCTCAGCTACCGAAGCGTTCTTTCCGACCCCGGTCGATGTCCTGAAGGAAGCTCTCGCTGCTTTCCCTGGAGTCTGGTGCTGCACAGGAAGTTAGGGGAACAGGACGAGCGCCCAATCGACAAAAACTTCGGGGAACAGGACGAGCGCCCAATCGACAAAAAATCGGAGGGGACGGAGAGCGTCACCTTGCCCCTGATCAGCTCGGAGACGCCCTCCGGTGTGGAGCTCAGCGCTGTGCTTCCCCTCGAAGACGGCCATGTCTGCGTCATCTGGTCCGAAGGCTTTTACACTGGAGACCTCCCCAGCATCACCTTGCAGTGCTTCGACGCGGAACAGGTCGCACTCGAGCCGATCGAACTCTTCCCAGACGACCTGCAGATGCCCAGCGCTGCCAGCGTCGCACTCCACCCCCCGTCGAACATCCAAGTCTGTTTTTCTGCAGCACGCGGTGAGCAAAATGCCGCCATCGATGCCCTCGGCGAGCAAGGCATCTGGTGTCTGCAATGTGGCCCGAAGCGTGCGCCAACCCCGCCTCAGTTGGTGCTCGAAGGGGGCGCGTTTCGTTTCCCCGACTTGGCTTGGTACGGGCCTCGGGGTTTGCTGACTTGGGTGCGAAATGGTGAAAGGGAGGCGGCCTTGGTGGACAGCAAGTGGCGCGTCCTTCGTCGATACACACTGGGGCCGGCGAGCGCGCGCCGCGCCGCTCTCACTGCCGCGCATGGTGTCTTTCTGCTCGTCTGGCAAAACGATGTCGGACGCTGGTTCGCCAGCCCCATCGACAACCGTTCGGAAGAAGTGAGCGAAGCGCGGCACGAGCCAGCGTCTGTCGCGGGCGCATCCGATGGGTCTGCACACCCCGATTCCGCTGCTGTCGACGGGGCGTTGACGACCTTGGAGCTGCCCGGCCTCGATTTCTCCCGCCTCAACGGCGTGGGGATTGTGCCCAACGGCTTCCTGCTTGTGGGAGAACGCGGCGGCAGCAGGCGCATGCTGCACCTCGATATCGAGCGTCACTCACTGAGCAGTGTCGAGGCAGGAGAGGATGCGCAGGCGCTGCTCTTGCTTTCGGGCTATGACGCCCTCGATTTCGCCGCCAGCTCCGAGACGCACACGCTGCATTGGCGAAGCACTTGGACCCTGCTCGGCAGCACGCAAGCAAATGACCTGGAAGAGACCGCCCCCGCCCCATGACGAGGGCGTGCATTGGCGCGCCGCTGACGAAGAGCGCGTCAGCCAGGCGAAGGATTTGCTCCTGCCCCAGCGCTTCGCAACGGCTCGCGCATTCGTCTTCGTGGGGCGCGCCCCACACCCTTCGACTTCTTGTTGATTGGGCGCTTGGCCTGTTCCCCCAACTTCTTCTTTGCGTCTTTGCGTGAGCCCCCAAGACCATCGCCAACAGAAATCCCCGCTCTCGGCAGGTCCAACTCGCACTGCAATTACTATTTTGATTCAAGAGCTTGCAGGTGATGCTCAGCACGGAGGCAAAGGGCTATCCCTTTGGAATCCCTATTCTTTGTTTTCTTCGCTGTGGAAGCTCCTTCGTTCGGCCTCTTCTCGATGGCTTGCCCTGGACGGCACGCTCGAAATGCGGCAATTTGACAGTGTTTCGGCTTCGTTCCAGCGCACGGGCGAGAGCCCGCGCCATTCTGACAGGAGTTCTCGATGAAAATTTTGGTGACCGTTCGGCAAGTCCCCGATCTTGATGCTCGCGTGCTGCTCAGTGATGACGGCAGCGAGATCGAGACGGACGGTGCCGAGCCCAAGATCAACTATTTCGACGAAGTGGCGGTCGAACGAGCAGTCCGCTTCAAGGAGGCAGGCGAGGCCGACGAGCTGGTAGCTGTCTGTATTGGCGCTTCGGAAGCGACCAAAGAGCTACGAGCGGCGCTGGCGATGGGGGTCGATCGAGCGATCCTGGTGGAGGCCGACGAAGCAGAGCTCGATCCGAGCGCGGTGTCGCAGATTCTGGAAGCCGTGGTCAGACGAGAACAACCGCAGATGGTGCTGATGGGGAAGCTCGGCGTCGACTTCGAGAACACGCAGGTCCCCCAGATGTTGGCAGCCCGAATGGGTTGGCCGCAAGCCACCTTTGCGTTCTCGGTGGAGATGCAAGGTGAAGACCGCGTCGTGGTGGGTCGCGAGGTTGATGGTGGTAGCTCATACCTCGACTTGCCCCTGCCAGCCATCATCTCCGCTGATCTTCGTTTGAACGAGCCACGGCTGCGCAACGTCTTGGCAGTGGTCAAGGCCAAGAACAAGCCGCTCGAGCAGCTCGAAGCGGACGACCTCGACGTCGAGCCCAAGGCGCTGCTCAGCACCTTGCGCTACGAGCTTCCTGACGAACGGGAAGCAGGCATCGTGGTCGCGTCCGTGGAGGAGTTGATCGAGAAGCTGCGCACCGAAGCCCGTCTTTTCTGAGACGCTCAATGCATTCGTTCGCCCTCGCGAGACCCTCGCAGCGCTGCGCAGGCGCATCGGATACGCCCGCGACAGACGCTGACTCGAGCCTCGCTTCGCTCACTTGTTTGCGAGCCAAGGCAGCACCTCGCGGCTTGCTGCCCTGATGCAAGCGACCGTCGCTCAAGGAGTTTCAACATGAAGAATATCCTCTATGTCGCTGAGACGGATGCGCAGCGACTCAAGAAAATCAACGCCTCAGCGCTTCGATTTGCCCGGGAGCTCGCCGACCGATACGGTGGCGAGCTGATCGCGGTCTTGCTTGGAGCCCAAGCAGCGCGTTTCGCCTCGGAGTTGGCTTGCTTTGCTGTCGACAAGGTGGTGACGCTGAGCGAAGCGAGCCTCGACGCAGAGCTCGCTGGCGAGCTGAGCAGCGCTTGTGTAGGCCTCGCCGAGGCCTATGATGCCCGCTTCCTGGTGACGCCCTCATCGACGCGCGGCAAGGACTTCATGCCCCGGGTCGCAGCCAAGCTGGAAGCAGCGATGCTCTCGGACTGCATCGGCATGGCCGACGAGGATGGTGCCTTCCGACGTCCCATCTGGGCCTCCAAGATCGTCGAGGTCTTGCAGACCCACTCCGAGCGCGTCTGTTTCAGTGTCCGCCACACAGCCTTCGAGCCCTTGCCGCAGGACAACGAAGCGGCGCCGATTGAATCCTTTACCTTTAGCCCAGAGGGCGACGGGGCTCGCTTCGTGCGCTTCGACGCGGTTCAGAGCGCGCGCCCCGACCTGACCGACGCGGAGGTCGTGGTCTCGGGTGGTCGAGGGCTCAAGAACGAAGAGGGATTCAAGCTCGTCGAGACCTTCGCAGACCTGCTGGGTGGCGCGGTTGGAGCCACGCGTGGTGCGGTGGACGCAGGTTTCTGTCCCAACGACTACCAGGTGGGGCAGACGGGTAAAATCGTCGCGCCGCAGGTCTATTTTGCGTTTGGTATCTCCGGTGCCATTCAGCACTTGGCGGGCATGAAGAGCTCGAAGCTGATCATCGCGATCAACAAGAACGGCGACGAACCCATCTTCAAGGTCGCCGACTACGGCCTAGTCGACGACATCTTCAAGAGTCTGCCCGTCCTGATCGATGCCGTGAAGGCAGCAAAGCAAGAGTAGGCGCGCGAGCACCTACCCCTGCTCCTCAACGCTGCGCTCAGCCGCTGACCACGCTGATGCGGCGCGGCTTCATGGTGGGGGGCTTGGGCAGGTGCACGTCGAGCACCCCGCCCCGGTACTCGGCCTTGACGCTGGCGGGATCCAAACCGTTCATCACCCGGAACTCTCTCCGGAACAGGAAGGGTTGCAGCCCCTCCACCTCACTCTTGGCTTCGATGCTGAGCGTCTCACGTTCGAGCTTGACCTGGATGTCAGCGGCGTGCAGCCCCGGCATGTCGGCTTGGAGAAGGTACTCGTCAGCGCTTTCGAAGATGTCGACAGCCGGCTCGATGGTGATGGCTCGCTTCTCGGTCATGACCTCGGGGTTGTGCTCGACTTCTGCTTTTTCGACGGCGTTGTTCATGATCGACTCCTCTCAATTCTTGTTGATTGGGTGCTTGGCCTGTTCACCCAACTTCTTGTCCATTGGGCACTTGACCTGTTCACCCAACTTCTTGTCCATTGGGCACTTGACCTGATGTCGGTGCAGATGTTGGTGTTGACAGACTCGATGCTCACGGCAGCTCAGCCGGCGGTGACGGCGATCTGACGGGGCTTGTGTTCCGGTGCCTTGGCCATTTGCACCCGAAGGATGCCGTCCTTGAGCACAGCTTTGGTCAATTCGGCATCCACTGGGGTGGGCATGGAAACGCTACGCTGGAAGCTGTAGTTGCTTCGCTCGTTGCGATGCGCGGTCCATCCCTCCTTGGGTTGCAGGCGGCGCTGCGCTCGGACCGTGAGCACGTCTTGGTGAACGTTGACCTCGATGTCCTGTTCGGTGACGCCGGGCAGCTCCGCCACGAACTCGAAGTGCTCTCCCTTGTCGAGGAGGTTGACCCGGTGCCAGCTGTTGCCCATGCCCATGCCACTCTCGAAGAGCCGCTCGACCTGTCGAGCGAGCTGTTGCGAGCTGCGGCGAGTGCGATGCCAGGGGTTGCCAAAGAAAGCGCGATCGATATCAGTCCACAGCGTAAACATGTTTGCTCCTCCTTGCAGTTGAGATGCGGCTAGAGAGACGAGGCGATCGGCTCACCCCATCATCGAGTGTGAATGCAGTAATGCAGCGGTCTATCTGCGTTTGGAACACAGACGAGGCTGTTTTGCGCGGTCGAAGCCCAAGCGTCGCCTGTCACCGCGCGCCTGGGAGCCAGCGCCTTCGTCGCTTCACCGCGCTGTCCCATCGACAACAGTAGTGATGGACACCTGCAGAAACGCGTCAAGTCGGAGGAGGCAAAATTTTTGCTCGTCCAGGTGCGACCGTTCGAAGAGCCCCGTGGCTCCTCTCAACGCAGCAGATCCTGAATCTGTTCGAAGAGATCGACCCTGTCGATGATGTCGGAGAGGTAGTCGAGTCGATCCGTTTCGATGACAGCCTTGGGTCCCAGAGCATAACCTTCGAACCACTGCTCGTAGCGCCGATGAAGCTGCTGCATGTACGCCAGCGGGATACTCTCCTCCGAAACTCGACCGCGCTTTCGAATACGATGGCGAACCCCTTTCACCGAGCACCGCAAGTAGACCACGAGGTCGGGAGGCTGCAATTCGAAGCGAATGGTCTCATAGAGCTCGCGGTAGGTGTTGTAGTCGCGCCCGGTGAGCATATGGCGCGCCCGCAGGCTCTCGACGAAGATGTCTGCATCCTCGTAGATCGTGCGGTCGAGGACGATCCGCTGCTCGCTGCGTTGTGCCGCTGCGTGCAACGCAAACTTGCGCGACAGGTAGAAGATTTGCGACTCGAAAGCCCAGCGCTTCATATCGGCATAGAAGTCATCGAGGTAGGGGTTCGCCTCGACAGGCTCGTAGAGAGGCTGCAACGCAAAGCGCCGCGACAAGAAACGAACCATGGTCGACTTCCCGGCGCCAATATTGCCAGCAATGGCGATGAAACGAGCAGGCACAAGCACCCCCTCCAAGACCTTGTTGCACTCGCCCGGCTCAGCTCGAAAGCACGGCAGGCAGAACCAGGAGCGCATTGTAGCCGATGTGCAGGGCAAATGGTGCAGTCGTCGAGGCGGTGACGACGCGCAGCACAGTGCTGAGGAGCGCCACCACGAAGATGGGGAGCAAGGGCCATAAGTACCCGACGTGCTGAGGCAAATGGGCCAAGGTGAAGAGGGCAACGCAGAGCGCAGCGGCCAGGGCAGCGGGCAGTCTCGACGCGAGGGCACCATAGAAAGCGCCACGAAAAAAGAGCTCCTCGAACCAAGGTGCCAAGCAAGCCATCGCCGCCATCGCCAGCATCGTCCCCGGCATCGAGGTGATCCATTGCATCGGACTGTACTCTTCGGGCTGGACTTGAAAGAGCAACAACGTCGCCGCCATCGCCAAACACACCCCCAAGAAGCCCGACCAAATCACCGACACCCTCTGAGCTCGATGCAGCGCCAGAGCACGCGCCATACCTCCACGCCAGGCCGCCCAAGCGTACGCCAGAGCAACATAGACAAAGCCGTGCAACGAGAGCTGCGCCAAACTGCGCAAGCCCTGATCACCCAAGCTCCAGGTCTGGCCCTCACCTGGCGCCAAAGCGTCGAGCTGTGACCAGACATCGGGTCGAGCCCCCGACAAGAGTGAAGACGCCACCCCGGTCAGCGCAAGCGCCGACAGCAGCAAGAGGGGCGCATCCGTCCATCGCCAGCTCGAACCCGCAAGCGCTGGCCGCAGATGATACGAGAGCAAACGCAACAACATCGACAAGAGCAACAAGAGCACCGCAGCACGCCCTGTCCAGGTGAGCGGTTCAGAGAGCAACACCAAGACCGAAACTGGTGCTGCATCGGATTCCACCTCGTCCCCACCTCCCTCCTCGGCCAACGTCAACAACGCAAGCTCCTGCCCAGTCCGTGGCATCGTGTACTCGAAACAGCTCTGCGATGCGGGTAGATTGTGCCGCTGTGGGTTCTGCAGCGAGAAACCCTCAGCACCTGAGACAGCAAGCGACTGCAGCCGACGCTCTGCCGATGAACGCCCCTCCGAGGGTATACAGACGACGAGCTGTGCGTTCAGCGACGCCCCCCCCGCTGGACTCTCGAGAGTCAAATCGCCGCCAACGTAGCGCGTCCCAACTCCGTATTCCAAACGACCCACAAGTGAAAGCACAAGCAGCACAAACCCCAGCGCCAACAGCGCATAACCCGAGACCGCGACCAAGCGAGGGTCTAGGCTCAGCAACACACTTCGGGGCTCAGGCATGGGTCACCACGACTCAGCCTCGTCTTGCTGGCTCGAGCCGCGACACCACATCCCGGGCAAAGAGTTCGAGCAAGTCTGCATCGAGCTTGCCCCCCTGAGCCTCGAAGCGCAGCACATCGAGCGCCTGCTCTGCATCGAAGGCGCGACGATAGGGTCGATCCGTCGAGGTAAGGGCGTCAAAAATGTCGCAAATCGTCAGCATGCGCACCTGCGGAATGATCGCATCCGCCCCGAGACCATCGGGATAACCGCTGCCGTCGAGCTTCTCGTGATGCTGCCCCGCCAACAACGGGATTCGCTCGAGCTCCTTGCTCCAAGGAATGCGCGACAAGTACTCCCTCGAAAGTGCGGCGTGAGACTCCACATGCGCCCGCTCCTCGGCGCTCAGCGTCCCATGAGAAATGCTCAGCTCCTCGAGCTCCTGAGCGCTGAGCAGCTCAACCAAGAGCCCGTGTTGCTCGAAACGACAGCTCCGCATCTCTTGCAACAACAACACATCTGCCGGCGTCAAGCGCGTGGGACCCTGCAGCCGCTGAACGAGCTCACGATAGGCGGCGAAGCTGCGACGCAGCTCTGCTCGCTCTCGCTCCACGACCTGGTGATCCTGCGAAGTCGGCGCTCGCTGTTCACTCTTCAAGGACTGCCAGGAGCGTTCGAGTGGAGCGCTCATCGCCTGCTGAAAGGCCGTCTCGATGCGCTGCAACAGCACCAACATCGATGAGGGGGCGAGCCGACTCGCCTTCTGCAAGACACTCTCTCGCACACCAATCTTGCCGAAATCATGCAACAGCGCGGCATAGCGCAACTCCACGAGCTCGGCGTCGCGCATCGAAAACGCGGCATACGGACCGTCCTCACAGCGACAAACGGCCAGAGCCAGACGCTGCGTCAGCTCAGCCACGCGCTGGGAGTGGCCTGCCGTGGCAGGATCACGCGCGTCGATCGCAGCAACCGACGCGTTCACGAAGGCCTCAAACGTCTGGAAGACGTTCTCGGAGAGCTCTGCGCGCTCCATCGCAAACGCCGTGCTCGCCCCCATCACCGTGAAGAGCTCGATGTCGTCGTTGTGAAATCCCCCTGCATTGCCGCGCACATCCACTTGCATCACCCCCATCAATTTGCGCTGTCCGAAGAGTGGTGTCGCCATGGAAGCCGAAATCTGAGCCATGACGATGGACCGGCGAGGATTCATCGCCTCTCGACTACCGCGTACATAGAGCACCGCCTCGCGTTGCTCGACAACCTGCGTCAGCAAGCTCTGACTCAGAATGTGCTCGTTGGGGTTGGTTCCAGCTCGCACCTGAGAGTAGATCGGCACAAACTGAGAGAGCTCCTCGTCATGCACGACGATGGCAAAAAAGTTGGCGTTCGGAAAGAGCTCAAAGGTCGCTGCAGCAACGCGTTGCAAAATCTCATCCATGCTGTTGAGCGCGTTGAGCTCCCGAGAAACACGAAAGAGAACACGCAGTTGCTCCGCCGCAAAGGTCGGCGCTGCGCTATCCTTCGACACGCGTCGCACGATATTGAACGCTGGCTCCTCTGCGCTCCTTGACGCTGGCGCTGGAGCAAAGGACGCCATCTGCGCCGACA
Source organism: Myxococcota bacterium (assembly GCA_034002465.1). Taxonomy (GTDB): domain Bacteria; phylum Myxococcota_A; class Bradymonadia; order UBA4248; family JAVFAO01; genus JAVFAO01. The sequence continues at coordinate 21,898 of JAVFAO010000011.1, read as the reverse complement.
CCACATCGGCCCGAGACGGCGTCCCCTGCGCTGGTGTCGGTTGCATCGAAGCAAGCGGCGTCAAAGAGATCGGAGTAGGAGTCGCAAGTGACTGAGAACGCTGACGAATTGCTTCAATTGGCCGAATCGGTTGATGCGTCGAACGCTCGGCTTCTCCGGTGAGCAGCTCCAAGAGCACCAAACTCTGCCCCAGTCGGAGCTGAAAGCCCTCGCCAGCCGCCGTTTCCAGGTTCAACGACGAGCCCCGAATGTGTTGGCTGCGCTCACCCAGGCGAAGCACGCTCCCAGCAGCCGAGTTGAGATCACGATAGCGGAGCGCATTCCCCTCAGTCTGCTCGAAGACCCCATGGAAACGGCTCACCTCCTCGTCGCGGAGACGAAAGTCATTACGGGAATCCTTGCCAATCGACACGCGACGGGCATGGAAGACCTGCGTCTTGCCGGAATCCGGTCCGCTGAGCACGCTGAGCTTGAGCAAAGGGCCTCCACGCGCCGCAGGCGAAAGCCCAGCAAGGTTCGGCCGCTGGACGGCTCACGAACGACGCTCGCGATGACAATTCTAGTCTTCCTGCTGCCTATCCGCAACGAGGAATATCCATCCAGATGTAGGCGTATTCCCCACCGACCGAGCAACGGTGGCGCTCTTCTCGTCAAACGCCATGCGCATGCCAAGCTTGGGGCGACCCAGCTCGTCACGAACCCAAGGAACTCCCGACACCGCACCAAAAGCAATTGTCATCAAAGCGTTGGCGCCGATCAGGCCTCCCCAAGGTTCCAAATCCGTGAGCAACGGCAGGGCTCGGCTGGTGCCCCGTGTCGGTTCCCCGCATCGAGTACGGCTACAAACACCGACGCGAAGCTCACTCCCGTTCTGGAGGCGGAAGCGGAGCCGGCGGATGATCACGAATCTCGATGGGTGGTGTGGGTTGCACCTCCTCTTGCACGTCCTCGTCATCCACAGGCGGCTCTGCGGGTGGTGGGGTAATGGGCTCGTCATCGGACTCAGACGGCGCTGCGACCTTTGGCGGCTCCGGACGCACCTCGATGGGCGGAGGCTCAGAGACCTCGGGCTTCGCCGGCAGGACGTCGGGCTCCGAGCCAGCATTGGGGTTGGGGACGGAAGGGGGCTCTGGACGCACCTCGATGGGAGGAGACGAGAGGTCGGGCTCAATGGGCGGTGGGGGGGGAGCGAAGAGGTCGGCAGGTGCCACCGAGGGCGGCTCTGGACGCACCTCGATGGGAGCTTGCGCCTTGACTTCCTCGTCCTTGACGGGCGCAGGCGAGTTGGACGAGGGCTGGCATCCCAGAGCGGTCGCGCCAAGCCCGAGGGCGGCAGCCGCCATCGCCGCCTGACCCAAGCGGGAACTTCGCTTGACCGGCTCGGCTTTGTAGAAGTACGGGGCGCTGACTGCTGGCGCTTTTCCGTGCACGTGAATACACAGTCGCTTCGCCCCCAGCTCGACCACGTCTTTGTCCAGAAGCACCACGGGTTTCTCCGCCGGCACATCAAGGGAGCGCTGCCCCCGCCTCAGCCAAAGCTGAGGCGCCGCCTCGCGTCGATAGAGCATCAGCTTCTCGTCACCGGAGACCCACAGCTCCACCGCGATTTGCGGTGCTTGCCCTTCGCTCGCTGGAGCCCACACAACCTGAGCTTGGCTATCCAGACCAAGGCCATCCAACCTTCCTGCGATGGCCACACAGCACAAAAAACGGGTTGACGCAGCGGCGTCGAGGTCCTCGATACAAATCGCGATAGGCTTGGGCATGGGCGACTCCAGGTGAAGAGGCAAACGAGTTTGCTCTGAATCTGACGGGAACTGCTCGAGAACACAGGCAAAACAGCGATTTCGCCAACAAGAAGTGGGGGAACGGGCCAAGCGCCCAATCGACAAAAACTAGCGAGGCGCTGCGCTCAGGAGATGGGTCGAGCGTCTCGCCCGAGGCAGCGCCGCCGGAGCCTCCAGGCCTCGGCGTTGCGCCTCGGCGAGGAGCTGGTGGGCAGGCCACTCCAAAGCATCGACTGCATCTTCGAAGAGCAGCTCCGACAAAACGCGCACACGCCAAGGACCACAGATAGGCGCTTCAGGATTGCCAGTATACAGAAAATTGTCAGATCGACATCCGCCGCCGCACAACGACACCAACGGACATTCTCGACACAAGTCTAGGGAATACGCCGGCCGAGGGTTTGCCATCGCCCGCTCAATGGCCTGCGCGAAGCCTTGGCGCAGGTCTCCCACCTGCTCCTCCATTTTGAAGCAGGTGAAGAGCCCGCCATCACTGCGCACATGCAGGTGCTTCCCCAATGCGCAGGCGCAGCCATCGCGGCGCTTCGCCCTTTGCTTGGGCGTAGGCGCCTTGATCCGCTCCCCTGCCTCGAACACGATGCGGTCGAGCGCTGCCTCCAGCTCATGCCGGGCAGCAAAGACGTGCTCCCCCTCTTCTCGGCCAGCGTGATAGGCGAGGCCAAAACAGAGAACGCTGCCCTTGGGCAAGCGACGGCGAAGCTCGGGCAGGTGCTGAGCAACCGTATCGACGTGCTGAGGCAAGAGCATCAGATCGACGATGGGCGTCGCCCCGAAGTCGGCGAGTCGGTGCAGCGCCTCGAGCACAGCGTCGAAGCGGGAAGCACCAGAAGCCTCATCGCAGAGCGCTCGGGTCGGCCCAGCGAGGCTGATCCGAAGCTCCAGCCCTCGTCGCATCAGCTCTGCCGCTCGGCGCGCCAGAGCAGGGTCGATGAGCGCCATCCCATTGCTGAACAAGGTACAGGTGAGCTCGAGCCGAAGTGCCTCCTCGGCAGCGTCCAAAGCCCAACTCCGCAGCAAAGGCTCACCACCGAGAAGGGCGACCTTGGCGCCCACCCCATGAATCCGCCGAGTCTCGGCGAGCACCGAAGCAACATCCTCGAAACTCAGCTCCGACGCCCGTGACTCGCCAGAAGCCGTACAGCAGTAGCTACAAGCCAGGTTGCAAGCGTTGGTGAGCTGGATTTGAACCAGCGCGCTGGTTTCGACCTCGGCTTGCGGTGGATCGAAACAGCCATGTTTCGTCAACGACGACATGAGCTCGGCAGAAAGCCCCGACAGGCTGCCCTCGGCCAGCGCCACGCGCAAGCGCTCGAGCTCCGCAGATGGAACAGGACAGAATACAGCGTGGCGAGCTGAGAGGAGAAGTCCTCCACGAGAAACAGGAAGGATAACGGCGTCCTTGGGAAGATGCATGAAAACCCCACAGAGGGAATCTGCGAACCAGGTGACAGCCTGCTCGGGCTGCGGCTCAGGGTCCAGCTTCAAAGAATACGCGTTTGGCCACGCCGTGTCGAGAGCAGCCAGACTGACCGCCAGCGTCTCTCTTGCCAGCCGAGTGTGCACGTTCTTATGATGGTAATGCAAGCGAAGCGAGGGTCTCGCCGGGCGAGCGACATCTGAACTCGTGCGCGTGCAGGGAGCTTCGTCGGTCGTATGGAAATCGAAAAAACGTTGTGGATGCTGTGTCTGCTCTGCTTACTGGGCTGCCAACGCACAGCCGAAGAAGTGGCCGTTCCCGCCTCCGAACCCTCTCCTGTGCCGCCAGTCATGGACACGAGGCTGACACCTCCGCCCTCATTCGAACGCAAATGGGACATCAACGAGAACATCATCGACTCTCACGTCCACATTGCGCCTACCATGATCGCACTTGCCACCGCCCTCGAGGTCTTTGAGCGGGTGGGGATTGGACGCTTCGTGATCAAGAGCGCCGGTGCGATCGGGACAGTTCGCTACGCCGCGAGCCTCGCCATGCAACGCGTGATGGGGGAGCGCATGCGCTGTTTTGCCAACCTCGACTGGGATGGTGCTCATCTGCCTGCTTTCGTCCCTGCGCAGCTCGACCTGCTACGACAGGCCAAGGCTGATGGCATGGTGGGGATCAAGATATTCAAGAACCTCGGGCTCTCGGTTCGTGATCAAGCGGGAGCGCTGCTCATGCCGGACGACCCGCGACTGGCCCCAATCTTCGAGACTTGCGGTGAACTCGGGCTGATCGTGGCCTGGCACATCGCCGATCCAGTCGCCTTCTTCGAGAAGGTAGAGCCGAGCAATGAACGCTACGACGAGCTCAGCCTCGCCGAGGGGTGGAGCTTTCACGGCGAGGACTACCCAAGCCACGCCGAGCTGATGGCGGTGCAAGAGCGCGTCATCGCTGCCCATCCCAAAACCACCTTTCTCCTCATTCACATGGGCAACTACGCGGAAAACCTGGACGCCGTCGACGCGCTGTTGGATGCCTACCCCAACGTCTACACGGACACTTCGGCGCGGGTCCCCGAATTCGGGCGCCACCCAGCAGAGAAGGTGCAAGCCTTCTTCATCAAGCATCAAGATCGCATGCTGTTCGGCTCGGACTTCATCGCTGGCGCTGAAGCCGACCTGCAGCTCGGCAGCGTATGGGCAGGCGAGGGAGAGCCGGATATCGACGACGCGGTGGTCTTCTTCGAGCGACACTGGGAGTACTTCGAGACGAATCGACGCCAGATTGAGCACCCAACCCCCATCCAGGGACGATGGAAAGTGGATGCCATCGACCTGCCGCCGGAGGTGCTCCGCAAGCTCTACGTGAGCAACGCCGAGCGCTTGCTCTTCGAGCGCTCAGCTCTGCAGCCCTACTCCAGGCCGCGATTCGTGCGCCGCTCAGGGACGCGATAGTCTAGGATGCTGCCAACAACCTGGCGGCCGCGTCAACAGAGCTTCGAATCCTGTTGATTGATAAACAGATAGGCATCCAGCAGCGAGCAGCGAGCAGCGCTGAGCACAGCAGATGGCTTGAACCTGCGCCTTTCAAGCTGTACATAGACCTAGAGGGGGGACGCAGCTCGCTGCCCCCGTGTGACGAGCACCCATGTCAAGACCCTACGCCGCTCACCATCTCGACGCCGAGGCCTATTGGACGGCGCTCTCGGAATGTGGCTGTTTCGACGCCTTCGACGCAGCCTATCAGGCACGGCTGCGCCAACGTCTGCTGCGGGCTCACGCCGATGACCCCGACCATTGCATCTATGCCATTGCCACCGTCGGTTTCGACATGGGCGGCATGGTCAAGGACGGTGATGGCTGCTGCAAGCGCGCGGGCGCCCGCGGCGACTGCTGCTCGTACCGCTGCGCCTTGCGCTCACTCGCCCTGAACTCACATGGCCACTTCAAGCCACGCAACTTGAATGACCGCTTCGATCACGACGCGCAAATCGTCCATGTCGAGTTCGAGCACGACGGCGAGCTTTTCGAAACCGAGGATGGTGGGATGGCCACGGCGGAATTCAAACGCTACGTCTGTGACATCCCCATGAGTCACGATTGGTTCGACCTCTGCATCCTCGACCTGGTCAATGACGCGATGGCCTTGGGTGGAAGCCGCTTTCGCTTTCTCCCGCTGCCCTTCTTCGACCAATTCATCTATCTCGTGCTGATGTCCGATGAGGCCTGGTCCCGGTCACGGGCAGCAGCGCTCATCCCTGCAGACGACCACTTTTACGAATCGGGAAGCGACTGAGCGCTGCAGCTTCTCGAAGCATGCTTCACGACCCGCGCTGCAACCCGACGACGAGCGGCCTGTGAATCAAGCTTCTCGCCCGACTCGCCTTTGCGTAGGCGAAAGCCCATTGACAAAGCTCCACAGCTCCTGCGCAATGCATCGGTCTGGCAGCAGCGCTGCCCATCGACTGCCTCGAGTTCGCATCAGCAAGGGATCGAGAAGTGAAGCGAATACGTCTTGGAAGCGCTCCTCACAACGACATCGTCATCACCGATGCCTCGGTGGCAGCAGAACATGCAGAGCTCTTCGAGCAGGAAGGCCGCTATGTGCTCCGCGACTTGGGTAGCCCTATGGGCACCTTCGTCAACGGTCAGCGCATCGAGCAATGTTATGTCGAGGCGGGGTACCTGCTCATGCTCGGACAGGCATCTGTTCAGCTGAGCGAAGCGCATCTCGGTATGCTGCGAACGCAGGGCTTTGCAGCGACGGCAGCCCTCCCCGCGGTGAGCGCGACCCAGATTGAAGACTCCGAGCGCGGCGCCATCGAGGTGGAGGTCACCGCCGAGGCCAGGGTCATCAGCCTCGGCGCTCGCCCCGACAACACCGTCAGGATCGAGAGCCCGCAGGTCTCGGGGCGACACGCCCGCATCACCTTCGAATCAGGGCGCTACACCCTGGTGGACCTCAACAGCACCAACGGCACCTACATCAACGGCACCCGAATCCTCGCCCCTTCCCCTCTGCAGCTTGGGGATCGCATTGGCTTTGGGAGCTACGTTTTCGTCTTCGACGACAGCATCGTTCGGCATTTTGGCCTCTCGCAGAGCACGGTCGCCTTCGATCCCAGCTTGATCGGCCTCGGCACCGCACGAAAAACCGACGCGTTCCGCCTCGGTCGCGCCCCCGACAATGACATCGTCATCCCCGCGCCGCAGGTTTCGGCCTACCACGCTGTCGTCTCTCAGCGCGACAGCCAGTGTTTCGTGCGCGACCTCGGCTCGACCAACGGCACCTTCATCAATGTCCGCGAGCAAGCGATTGCGCCCCAGAGCGACACCAAGATCGAAGCCAGTGACGTGCTCTACTTGGGCAGCTACCGCTTCCCGGTCTCCCGTCTGCTCGAGCTGAGCCGGAAAGACCTCTCCGACCAGGTCGTCCAACTTCCAAAGAGCAAAGAGCAACTCACTGTCGGCCGCGACTCGGAGAACGACATCGTCCTCGATTTTCCGACGGTCAGTCGCAAGCATGCCGTTTTGAAGCGAACACCCCAGGGCTGGATACTGCGCGACCTGGGCAGCGCGAATGGCACCTTCGTCAACGCCGAACGCATCAGTGAGAAGCTGGTCAGCGAACAGGACCAAGTGGCCTTCGGTACCTGCGTCCTGCGCCTCGACCTCGAGGCCGGAACGGTCCACAAGGAGTATGCCGGAGAGATCATGCTCCGGGCAGAGGACCTCTGCGTCGACGTTCCAGATCGAGCCACCCGAGGTACCAAACGCATTCTCGACAGCGTAAGTTTCACAGCCTACCCCACTGAGCTCGTGGGGCTGATGGGACCCTCCGGTGCCGGTAAGACCACCCTGATGATGGCCCTCAATGGCTACCAGCCTCCAAGCAAGGGCCAGAGCCTCATCAACAACGTCGACTTGTACCGACATTACAACAGCTTCCGCGGCAACATCGGCTATGTCCCGCAAGACGACATCATCCACAAAGAGCTGACCGTCTTCGAGTCCCTCTACTTCACCGCCAAGCTGCGTCTGCCGCCGGATGTGAACGACAAGGAAATCGAAGCCATCATCGACAACATCCTCAAGGAGCTCGGGATTGAGGACACCAAGCACGTCCTCATTGGCTCACCCCTCATGAAGGGCATCAGCGGTGGGCAGCGCAAGCGCGTCAACCTCGCCCAGGAGCTGCTCACCCAGCCGGCCTTGCTCTTCCTGGACGAGCCCACCAGCGGGCTCGCCTCCAGCGATACCCGCTCCGTCATGGCCCTGCTCCGAAAGCTCGCCGATGCTGGACGCAGTATCCTGCTCACCATCCACCAACCAAGCCTCGACGTCTACCGCGAGATGGACAACGTCCTCTACCTCGCCCGCGGCAAGCTCGTCTACTACGGACCTGCTCATCCCGACTCGATCACCTTCTTCAATCCGCAGGTCGATCCGGCCACCCCCGAGGGCGCTCGCGTCATCGACAACCCCGACAACGCCATGGGGCCCCTCGCTGCGGACAACGCCGCGCCCGACGCCAAAGAGCGCCTCGCACACCGCGTCGAAGCGTACCGCAGCTCCAAGTACCACAAAGACTACGTCGAGGAACGACGAGAGGAGAAGGGCAAGGTCCAACTGCTCGCCACCACCCGCGAGAAGGCCCCAAGACGCTTCGGATTCCGCCAATGGTGGACCCTAACCCGACGAAACCTCGTCATCAAGCGCCGGGATGTCGCCAACCTCATCATCCTCCTTGCCCAGGCCCCCATCATCGGTCTGCTCGTCAGTCTGGTCTTCTCGCAAGCCGGCAAGGTGCTCTCAGAAGACAAGGATGGCGTCACCGGACCTGTGCTCGCATTCCTCGACAACCAAAGCCAAAACAGCATCAGCGCCGCTGCCCTGTTCATGCTCGTCGCAAGCTCCGTGTGGTTTGGCACCAGCAACTCTGCCCGCGAAATCGTAGGGGAATTGGCCATCTACAAACGTGAGCGCATGGTCAATCTGAAAATTCCCTCCTTCGTGCTCTCCAAGTTCGCCGTCCTCGCCCTCTTGAGCCTCATCCAGTGCGCGCTCCTGTTGGGCATCAGCTATCCTTTGCTGGGCTTCGAAGGCAGCTTCCTGAAGCTGCTCCTCGCGCTGTTTTTGTGCGCCACTGCTGGCTTGGGCATGGGCTTGGTGCTCTCCTCGGTGGTTCGCTCCACCGAGGCGGCGGTGGCCTTGGTTCCCTTGATGCTGATCCCACAGCTCGTCCTGGGTGGTCTGATCGTGCCGCTCTCCGACTTTCAAGGCGGCGTGTTGCCAAGTGGCGTACGTCAGCTCTCGAACGTGATGGTCGCCCGCTGGACCTTCGAGGGTCTGTTGCACGCCGAGGACGAACGTCGTTCCCCTTCGCCCAAGATTCGCATCAGCAATGAGGAGCAGAAGCTCGCCGACAACTATTGGGAAGAGGAATACAAACCCTCGCTGGTGCGCATCGGCGGCAAGCGCAAGGTCAGCCCTCATCGACAAGACCTCACCAAGGCTTTTCTGAAGGCCGAGCTCGCAGAGGCGCTGAACGAGAAGCAGACCGAAGAGAGCATGGTCGACCGCTACTTTGGCGACTTTGCGCGAGGCTACTGGCGGACCATGGCGGTACTGCTGGGCTTCAACGTCATCCTGCTGGGTATGGTCTGCCTGCTCTTGCGCCGAAAGGACCTGAAAGGCGGCTCCTGAACGATTTCTTGTCGATTGGGCGCTTGGCCCCTTCCCCCAAGTTCTCGAAGCGTCACCCCACACGAGCGAGAGCAGCAGTGTTTGCCCCTCACCCCGCCACTGCGCATTGTCGGTATTCGTGCCGCGAGGCAGGAACGGCAATGCCATACAATGCCGTGAATGATGTGAAAATGCGGATCCTTCGCAGCGTACTGACGACCTTGTGTATCGCCATGCTGTTGGGCTCGAGTGCAGCGTCTTTTGCGACTGAGCGCGAAGAGCTCGACAACAGCGGATGGGTGCTTGGCTTGGAGCTGGGCATTAGCGCTGCGTTGCTCGTGGGGGTGGCCTTCCTGGACGCTCCCGAGTCCTGTCGCTGGTGCGCCACCAACACTTTCGACGAGAGTATTCGCTCGGCGCTCAAAGCCGAGGACGACGCCGCGGCGCGGCTGGCGAGCGACATCTTGGTCTTCGGGGTGGTGAGCAGCGCGGCGCTCGCCGTGAGCGCGCTTCCTCCCCTCTTGGATGACGAAGGCATCGCCGCCCTGCAAAACGTCGGCATCGTGCTCAGCTCGACTTTGGCCGCCACCGCCACGGTGGGGCTGATCAAAGTGCTCGCCGCGCGCGAACGGCCCATCGAACACCACCATCCAGGCAAGCTCGAGAATGCTGCGGAGCGCTATGTCTCCTTTTTCTCGGGTCACACCAGCATTGCCTTTGCCCTGGCGAGCTCAGCGACGACGGTGGCCTATTTGCGCGGCGAGGACTGGGCATTGTATTCGGGGCTTGGGCTTGGAGCGCTTGCCTTGACCGGCGCGAGCCTACGCATCGTAGGGGATGCGCACTGGGCCAGCGATGTGCTCGTGGGCATGGGTGTGGGCACCCTCTTCGGCGTTGGCCTGCCGCTGCTGCTGCATGGGCGGTCGAAGTCCGACAGCAGGAATCAGCTCAGCGCCCAGCCGCTGTTCTTGCCCACAGCCCCCCAGTTCGGCGTTACGCTGAGTTGGTGACCGGGGGCGCTTGCCTTCCCGACCGGCGAGGCGTATTCACCAGTTCGCCTCGCAGCATCACCGATAGCGACAGCCCCGGCGTTTCGGGCGCGCAAAGACGCTCCGCTTGCAGGCGAAGCGTCGCCGCGTGGTCAGCGTGGGTGGTGATTCATTCCTCTGGGACTTGACGCTCTTGCCAAGGAAAACCTAGTATTGCCTGCTTTCGTCTGCTGCCGCGCTCGCTCGCTGCACGCAGAGGCTCCCGCCGCGCGAGCGAGCCGGGCCATGCGGCGGCAACAGACCCGATCCCGAGGAAGGAGTCTCCAATGAGAGATCAGCTCGAGTCCATCGTTTCGCAGTTCGCGAGTACACAACCGGAGCTGCAACAAAGCAGCGTGGAGGTCGCGAAGAGCGAAAGCAAGAACGTGCCTGAGGCCTCGAATGAGTGGATTGCACCCGTGATTCTGGTGGTCTTGGGTGTGCTCTTCTTGATTGTCCTCACCTACCTGAGCCGGCGCAAGCAGGAACCGGGCGAGACGGAGCCGGGCGAGGAGAACGACGAAGAGCGCGAGCAGAGAGAGCTCCGCGCCCTCGCGCCAGAAGAGTATGATGAGAAAAAGCAAGAGCTGTCGCTGGCGGAGATCAAGAAGTCCAAGAAGTCCGTGGTCCATGATCAACGCAGCCGAGATGAGCTCCGAGAGCTTCGCAAGAAGCGGCGTGCCAAGACCCAAACGGAGAAGGCTGGCAAGAAGAGCGACACGTCTCGTGACGAGAGTGAAGACGAGGATGAAGACGAGAGTGTTGACGACGCTGATGACGAGCTCCAAGTCAAGGCTGCGCGCGACGAGGACGACGCGGTGGATGAAGCGGCCCAAGCGTCTCAGCCCACAGCCAGCGACGTGTCTGATGAGCTCGACGACGGTCCCAAGCTGAGCCTGGACTTCGATGATCCTGTTGGCGTCACGAGCCAAGCAGCAGCGCCCGACGCCGTAGCGATACCGACCTTGGGTTCTGGGCTTATCGACATCCGAAGCTTGACGGCTCAGGACGCGGGTGGCTTGGATCTGTCGGCGCTCACCAAAGACAGTTCGAAAGCCACAGCGCTCGATGGGCTCGACGAGCTCGACGAGTTCGAAAGCAGCCCGAAGAAGGCGGACGCGGAAGTTGAGAAGGCCAAAGTAGACAAGAAGGCCGAAGCTGAGAAGAAGGTCGAGGCGGAAAAGAAGGCCAAGGCTGAAGCGGAGAAGAAGGCCGAAGCGGAGAAGAAGGCCAAGGCCGATGCGGAGAAGAAGGCCGAAGCGGAGAAGAAGGCCAAGGCCGATGCGGAGAAGAAGGCCGAAGCGGAAAAGAAGGCCAAGGCTGAGAAGAAAGACGAGGATGAGGAGAAGGCCGAAGCGGAAGATGCTGAGGAGCCCAAAGCGGGGCGGAAGCGCAAGCGCAAGGGCGCGAGAGCCAAGGGAGAGGCAAGCGAAGCCTCGCCAACGAGGCCCGCGCAAACCCAAGCACGTAGCCTCAGCGAGGGTCTCAACGAAACGCGGACCAAGGGTTTCGTTGCGCGCCTGAGCGAGCTTTTCCGCCGAGACTTGGATGCCTCGGTGATCGAGGATCTGGAGGAGATTCTCTACACGGCGGACATTGGTGTGGCCACCGCCGAGGGGCTTTTGGACAAGGTCCGAACCAAGATGAAGCGCGACGAGCTCAAGGACGGCGCGAAGGCGATGGAGTTCTTGCGGAGCGAGATCGCGACGATCCTCCGCAACGCTCAGAAGCCGTTGCAGATAGGCAGTGAGCGGCCGTATGTGATTCAGGTGGTGGGTGTCAACGGCACGGGCAAGACCACGACCGTGGGCAAGCTCGCGGCCAAGTTCAAAGCAGAGGGCCACAAGGTCCTGTTGGTGGCCGGAGATACCTTCCGCGCTGGTGCCATCGACCAGCTCGCCGAGTGGGGAGAGCGCACGGGGTGTCGCGTGTACCGTACCCCTGAGGGCGCAGATCCATCCGGTACCGTGTTCGATGGCTTGAAGGTCGCGAAAGCGGAAGGCTTCGATGTGGTACTGACGGACACCGCGGGCCGTTTGCACAACAAGAAGGACTTGGTCGAGGAGCTGAAGAAGATCCATCGCGTCAGCGGCAAGTGTATTCCCGGTGCGCCGCACACGACGCTACTGGTCTTGGACGCGACCAATGGCCAAAACGCGCTGACGCAGGCCAAGGAGTTCCGTGAGGCGGTGCAGTACACGGGCTTGGTGCTCACGAAACTGGACGGAACGGCCAAAGGTGGCGTGATCATCGGTATTTGCGAGGAACTCAAGACCCCGGTGCACCTGATTGGCATTGGAGAGATGGTCGACGATCTGCGAGAGTTCAAGGCCTCAGAGTTCGTGGAGGCACTCTTTGCCGAGAGCGAGCACTGAGCGCAGGAGAGTCCGAAAAGCAGAGATGTGTGAGCCCACGGCGTTGCCAGGTGGCAGCGCTTCGTGCTATATCGTCGAAGACCTTGCATGAGCAAGGCAGAGACTGGGTATCGTTCGAATGGTTGCGTCAAACCGAGGAGCGAGGTGATGCGTCGAACGGCTTGTTTGGTACTCCTCGTCATGATCGCTGCGATCTGGACGCCATCGCTTGCGGTCGCTCAAGAGACGAAGAAGAAAGAGTTCAATGACACGATCATCGTCATCCAACGCAAGCCGTTCTTGCGTGCGGGTCGTGTCGAGTTGGAGCCAACTTTCCACTTTAGCTTCAACGACTCGATGGTGATGCAGCTCTCTGCTGGGCTGAATTTCAACGTCCACGTGCTGGAGTGGCTCTACGTTGGGCTCACGGGCGCATGGCAGGACTGGCGCTTCGTTGATCGAGAAGCCAATGGTTTTTCGGGCAGCTATGAGTCGGTCATCGACGCCACCGACGCCATCCCTGAGGTCAGCGTCGTCGATACCTACGCTGGCGCCATGGTGGGCTTGACGCCGCTCAACGGAAAAATGGCGATCTTCAACAGCGCCGTGGTGCACTGGGATCTGTCCTTCGGACTCGGTGGCGGCATGGTCTATACCCGGGCCAACCAGTTCACCGGCGGCGGTATGTTCTCGATCCAGCAGCGTTGGTTTTTGACCGACTGGTTCAGCATGAGCTTCGATTTCCGTGGTTTGATGTACTATGAGGAGCTCGGAAAAACCGAAGGATTGTTCACCCAGCTCCAAGCGGGCTTGGGTTTTGCCTTCTGGCTTCCGACGAGCTTCGAGTACGCCTCCGATCAGTGAGCCCCAGCTCAAGGCATCATTTGCGGCGCGGCGTCAACGCCTCGCTGCGTGAGGAAGGGATCTGCGCATGAAGGGCAAAATCCTCGCACTTCTGGCCGGCTTGATGCTGCTCACGACGGCCGTTCCAGAGCTGGCCATGGCTCAGGACGACGAGCGTGAAGAAGGCACATCCAGTCTCGAGGAAGGACCTCCGGTTCGACGGCTGCTGCTGCTTCGCAGCGGTCGCTTCGAATTGCAGCCTGGCGTGACGTTCACCATGTACGACACGTTCAAGCGAAACATCGGCTTCGGAGCCTCCCTGGCCTACCACCTGACCAACTCCTTCGGACTCGGGGCGAGTTTTTCTTTCTTCCCGATTCACATGGAGATGGATACCCTCGAGCCAGTCACCTCGGAAGGCTATTCCGAACGGGTCAAGCGCAGCCTCGCCATCGCGGTACCCCAGATGGCCATCGACGCTGGCCTCATGTGGTCGCCCATCTTCGGTAAGTTCTCAGTTTTTGGCATGATTTTCAACTACGACCTGCACTTTTTCGCTGGTGGTGGGATCTTGCTCTTCGACACCCAATGGGCCGATGAGGATTACCTCCGCGCTGAGTCTGCAAGCATGCCTTCCGATTTCGGCGCACTCGCCCCTGGTGGCGTCGTCGGTATTGGAAGCCGTATTTATTTCAACAATTTCATGGCCATCAATCTGGAGATCAAGGACTACCTTGCCTCGTATTCGGAATACACACGCAGCGCAACCGCCTCGGGTGCCGAGTTCCGCAATACCTTCATGGCCACCATCGGCTTCAGCATGTTTTTCCCCTTCGACGTGTACATCTCGCGCTGAGTTGCCAAGAGCCAGCAGCAGCACCACAGGCCGCGAACCACTCTGTTCGTTGCAGCGCCAGACCCGGCGCAGCCTCCCTGCTTGCCCTGGAATAGCTTCGATCTCAACGATTCTCAAAGCGAATAGGTGTGCCCGAACCTTCGTCAGTGCACAAGGCTGCGTCTTTGACCCCATTCGTGGGTCGGTTATGCTCTGCTGCAGCTTGGAGGTTTCCATGCGTTCGATTGCCGTCATTGCCTTTCTCGTCCTGCTCGTCCCACAGTTCGCCAACGCCAGTGAGTACGACCTCGAAGATGTCGACTTGGTGTCCCCAGAGATGGTCCAAAGCCTCGACACAGAGGGCGTGCGCACCACCCTCGACCTGCTCAAACAGCTCCTCACCAGCGAACAACGCAGCGCCTTCGCCGCCCGCGCTCAACTTGATGAGGCCAGCGTCAAGGAACTGGCCATACGGCTCGAGCTCATGCAGCTCGCCGGTGTGGGAGCCAAAGCCGCCGCGCTGCTCAACGCCGCTGGGGTTCGCTCGTGTGCAGACCTCGCAAGCCGCGACGCCGCCACTCTCTTGGAACTCTTGCTGACCACCAACGCCGAAAAGGCCATCACAGGCAAAGACCCAGATCAGCTCGTCGTCGCAGATTGGATCGAGAAAGCCAAGACGGCTTCCATCCGTCTCGAATAGTCCCACCGCCGAGAACGAAGCAAAAACATGGCTCACGGAAGAGGTATCAACGAGCGCAAGGATGCGCTCTTTGTCGGTATTGCGCAGCGAGCTCTCGACGCAGGTGATGCGGTCAGGGCCGTGTCGACCGTGCTCTCGGGCTTGCGAAAATACCCGCAGCTCTGTCAACAGCCCTCACCACTGGTCGATATCCTCGCCCACGCACTGCTGCGGCCTGGACTCGAGGAGGAGCTGGTGGACTGCCTCGACAGCTGCGATCCACGTGGTGGATTCGTTGCCGCCTTGGTCCAACGCCTGCGACAACTCGACAAGGTAGAGGTCGCCAGAGGCATCGAATCAGCCTTCTCGCGACGACACCCTGAAGAGGGCATCGCTGGCGCAGATATCCGCTTCACCTTTTCTGCCCCCACAGAGCAGGCAGCCAGCACACACCGGCGCCGACCGGGGAGACGCTTCGTCAGGGTCGACGAAATCCACCCCCCTTCCACGCAATGCGTGGCCTTCCGACCTCCCCCGCGAGAGCTCCTCGAGCTCGACGAGAACCCAGTCACGACTCGAGCAGCACACCAGGAAGCGCTGCTGAGCGAGGTCGCACACGAGCTCGCCGAGCCCATCGTCGCGCCCATGCCCAGCATCGTGGCCGCAGCAGCAGGCATGTCGCGCCGTCAATACCAGATGCTCATCGCGCTGGCCCTGCTTTGCGCCAGCGTCGCCTTCGCCTATGTCGCCTCCCTCTCGCCTCAGCCGCAAAACTTGCTCGCCTCAGCCTTGGTCAACGAGCGAAGCACCTCACCGCTGCCAAGCCTCAACCAGCCAGAGCGCTCAAAACAGGTCAGAGCCCTCAGCGAATGGCGCCGACGCAGCAAACCGGGGACAGCTCGCCTGGTCCTACAAGAACTTGGGGAAAGAGGCCAAGCGCCCAATCGACAAGAAGTGAGCGAAGCGAGGAACGAGTCAGCGTCTGTCGCGGGCGCATCCAATGCGCCTGCGCAACGCTGCGAGGGTCTCGAGAGCGCAAACGAATGCAAAACTGGAACAGGCCAAGCGCCCAATCGACAAGAAATCGGACGAGCAGGCCAAGCGCCCAATCGACAAGAAATCGGACGAGCAGGCCAAGCGCCCAATCGACAAGAAATCGGGGGAACAGGCCAGGCACCCAATCGACAAAAAACCCTGAATCGAAACATCTGCACCGACGCGGAACGCTGCACTGCAGGGTTTCTTCAAGCGCTGCTCGCCAACGAGCTCGGCCTGGCCGACAGCTTCCTCAAACACCCCATCTGGAACACCCATCCCGAGTCCTATGCCTGGCTACTCGGGCTTCGTGAAATCGAGGCGGGCCGTGTGCTGGAGGCCAGCAAGGCCTTGGACGAGGCCTGCGCTTCGGGCAATCTCCTCGCGCTACTCGACCTCGCCCAGCTCGCGCTCAGCACCCGCGAACCCCACGCCTGTGCCATCTTCTCCAAACACGCGCCATCGCTTGCCAACGCACACCCATTCATCCCTGTCGCCCAGGCGCTGCTGAAGCGCAATCTCGGCAGACCAGAGGCCATCGAGCTCGACTGGCCCAAGCTCGATGAACTGAGCCTGGAGCAACGTGCCTGGGTGCAGCTTGCACAGGCTCTCAACGCCCTCCACGCAGACCATGACGAGCTCGCTGAGGCCATCCTGAGTCGAGCGCTGTCCGAGAATCCAGCTCAGCCAGAGCTGAATTTCGTGCTGGGCATGCTGCTCATCGAACATGGACAATCTCAGCGCGCCGCAGCGCTCCTCGCCGCGGCGCTCGACGAGCTCCCTCCCGCTGCCGAGCCAGCTCAGCACGCAGAGCTCGCCCTCCAACGACTCTGGCAACAGGGACATCCAGAGGCCATGGTGCTGCTCCTCGACTCCACCGAAGGACCCAGTGTCTGGCGCCCCTCGACCCGACGTTGGCGCATCAAGGCGGAAGTCGCGCTCGGAAACTGTGATGAGGCCCGCAAGCAGCTCCCTACCATCGAGGACACCGCCACCCTCGCATGGGCAGAGCAACGCCTCGAGCTCGCATGCCCAAGCGAGCTGCGAACCCGACGTCAGCTAGGCCCTGCTTCCAGCGTCGAGGCCGAGCTCGCCGCCTGGTATGCCGCGCTGAACGAGCACAATCCAAGCGCCGCCCTCGATGAGCTCCAACGCATCAGCACCGCCTACCCTCTCGATCACGAGGCACTGGAACTACAAGCAGAGCTGCTCGGGCTCATGGGACGCGTCGAGGATGCCACCACGCTACTCAACACCCGCCTCGCTTCGAGTCCACGCCAACACATTCTCAGCACTCTGCAGCGCTGTCGGAGCGGCTGCGACGATGCCGTCGCCGTCGAGACCGCCCTTGGATTCGAGACCTGCGCCATCGAGCTGCTCGCGGCGCAAACTGAGCTCGCCTTTCGCTTTGGCGCTGCGCAACGCGCTGCGACGCTGCTGCAAACGTTGCTCGAGCGCGCCCCGCAGTACCCTCGCGCCCAAGCGTTGGCAGGATTGTTTGCCCCGCTCGAAGAGAAACAACGACTCGACGCCCTCAGTCATGGTCGACAGGGAGCGCTGACGCTACCAGGGCTGCATTTGGCCTGGGGAACAGCCTTGTTCGCGGATGGACAAGAGGACGCAGGCCTGCGCGCCTTGACCGAAGGATTGTCGACCGCGTCATCGCAGCCAGAGCTGGTCCAAGCCATGGCAGAGCACTTCCTGGAATCTCGGCAGCTGCTACGTGGACAACGCCAGCTCAGAGCGCTGCTCAGTCAGATTCCGTCTCTGCCCAACACCCAGACCCTGAGAGGGCACCTGAGCTATTGGGCAGGCGTGCTCATCCTGCAGCAGGAGAAGCCTGGCGCCGCTGGTTCCCTCCTCGAGCAAGCCAGGGTGCTGCTTGGAGAGGAGCCGCTTGTGCTCTACCGGCTCGCAGAGTATCATCGCAAGCGAGGGCATCAACAGGCGGCCAAACGACTCGGCGAGGAGCTCGAAAACCTGCAGGCCGACTTCGACCCAAAGCGCGCGCGCTTGGGGCAGCGCTCGCAGGGTTGACGAGTTGACGCTCTGGGCCGCCAGCCACTCTGAAACGCCGACAGCAAGTTGAGGGAAATGGGCCAAGCGCCCAATCGACAAGAAGTTCGGGGAACAGGCCAAGCGCCCAATCAACAAGAAGTTCGGGGAACAGGCCAAGCGCCCAATCAACAAGAAGTTCGGGGAACAGGCCAAGCGCCCAATCAACAAGAAGTTCGGGGAACAGGCCAAGCGCCCAATCAACAAGAAGTCGGTACTGAACGAAGCAGGATCATGGAGAAATCGAGCCAGTCCAAAGGGAATGCGGAAGCGGTGCTCTTCGAGGGCGTCAAGGTCAAGATAACGCCCATGATGGAACAGTACCTCGCCGCCAAGGCTGCACACCCAGGCGCAGTCCTGCTGTTTAGAATGGGAGACTTCTATGAGGTCTTCTTCGACGACGCCAAGCTCCTGCACCGCCTTCTCGGATTGACCCTGACCTCGCGGAACAAAGGCGAGCCCGACGAAGTCCCCATGGCTGGCGTCCCCTATCGCAATGTCGACGACTACTTGGTCGAGCTGGTCGAGAAGGGTTATCGCGTGGCCATCTGTGATCAGCTCGAAGATCCGTCGAAAGCTGTGGGGATCGTTCGCCGAGGAGTGACCCGCGTCTTGACGCCTGGGACACTGGTCGACCCCCGCCCCGGCCATGAGAAACAATCGCGCTGGCTCGGCGCCGTCGGGGCCATCGCTGCCCGAGGAGGCTTCGAAGAGGAGCTCGGCCTGGCTGCACTCGACCTCTCCACTGGAGATTTCGTCGTCACTGAGCTCAGCAGTTACCGCGACCTCATCGCCGAGGCTCTGCGCATCGGCGTCAAGGAGCTCTTGCTCTCAGAGCTCTTCGCACCTCAGCTCAGCCACCACCTCGAGAGAGCCCCAGAGCTCGTGATTCAAACCTTGGACGTCGAGGACTTCGACAGCAAACAAGTCCTGCGTCGGATGCGCGACGCCGACAACGCTCCCGCCTCGGGAAAAGACCTGGCCAGCTTCTTCGAACGGTGTGAAGAGCTTGGCTTTCGTCGCCCCCGCGCGGCGCAAGCGGCAATCGCGGCCATCCTCGCCTACTGCCAGCGCCTGCAGAGTGGCACCCCTCCCTACACCAGCGAGCTGCGCCCCTATCGGAGCGACAGCTACATGCTGCTCGATGAAACCACCCGGGCAAACCTCGAGCTGACCGAAAGCATCCGCGCTGCCAAGCGCGAAGGCAGCCTGCTCGGTGAGCTCGATGAGACCGTCACCGCCGCAGGCGGCAGGATGCTTCGCCGCTGGCTGTCTTATCCGCTGATGAACGCTGACGCCATTCGGCTCAGACTCGGCGCCGTCGATGAGCTGGTCAAAGGCTATGCCCTGCGCTCCTCTCTGGTCTCACTGCTCGAACGAAGCCACGATCTGGACCGCCTCTGCGCGCGAATCGCGCAGAACCGCGCCTCGCCCAAGGATCTGCTGGTGTTGCGCGAGACCTTGGGGCTGCTCCCTGAGTTACGCCAAAGCCTCGATGCCTGTAGCAGCCCCTTGCTGCTCAGAACCTGCGAACAGATCGATCCCTGCGCCGCCTTATGTTCCCTGCTACAGAGCGCCATCGCCGACGATGCACCTCTGGGATTGGCGGATGGCGGCGTATTCCGAGTGGGCTATGATGCAGCTCTGGACGAACTCATCACCTTGGCGCGTGACGGCAAAGACTGGCTCCTCCAGTACGAACGACGACAACGGGAACTGACGGGGATCTCCTCGCTCAAGCTCAAGTTTTCGAAAATATTTGGATATTTCATCGAGGTCAGCCGCTCCAACCTGCACCTCGTCCCGGAACACTTCCAGCGGCGGCAGACCTTGAGCAACTGTGAGCGCTACGCAACGGACGAGCTCAAAGAATACGAAGAGAAAGTCCTCACGGCACAAGACCGCCGTGTCGAGCTCGAGCACAAACTGTTCGAAGCGCTGCGCGAGAGGCTCTTGCCGGAGCTCGGCAAGCTGCACGAAATCGGCACGCAGCTCGCCACCCTCGATGTGCTCTGCTGCCTTGCCCACGTCGCGCACCATCGCGCCTATTGCTGCCCTGAGGTCTTCGATGATGATCGGCTCGTGATCGAGCAAGGGCGTCATCCCGTCGTTGAGCGCTTCCTCAACGAGGAGCGCTTCGTGCCCAATGATCTCGACATGAACGCCAGCGACAAGCGGCTCATCGTCATCACCGGTCCCAACATGGCTGGCAAGTCGACAGTGATCCGGCAAGCAGCCCTCATCGTGCTGCTTGCCCAGGCGGGCTCTTTCGTGCCTGCGGCGCGCGCCCAAATCGGGCTGGTGGATCGTATTTTCAGTCGTGTGGGCGCGAGCGACAACTTGGCGCGAGGACAATCCACCTTCATGGTCGAGATGACCGAAACCGCCAACATCCTGCACCACGCCAGCGCCCGCAGCCTGGTCATCCTCGACGAAATCGGGCGTGGGACCTCCACCTACGACGGCCTCGCCATCGCCTGGGCCGTCGCGGAAACGCTGCACGATCGCATTCGCGCGCGCGTCCTCTTCGCCACACACTACCACGAGCTCACCGAGCTCGCGCGCAGCCTCGATGGCGCGAGCAACGCCTGCGTCGCCGTCAAAGAGTGGCAAAAAGAGATCATCTTCCTGCGCAAGCTCGTTCCTGGGGCAGCCAACCGCAGCTATGGCATCCAGGTCGCACGACTTGCCGGAGTTCCTCGCCATGTGATCGAACGTGCAGAGGAAATTCTACATAACCTGGAGATGGAATCGCGCGATGAGAGCGGCAAGCCGCTCTTTGCCAAGCACCTCACTGCAGACCCAAACACCGAGCCGGACGCGCAGCGAGGCTCGGCACCATCGCGCAAAAACACACAGCTCGGCCTCTTCGGCCAAGGGCTTGCGCCAAAGCCCGAGTTGAGCGCTGCGACAGAGCGCTTCCTCCAAGAACTCGAGACGCTCAGCCTCGACACCACCACGCCATTGCAGGCCCTACAACAGCTCTACAAGTGGCAGCGCCTGCTCAAACGCCACTGATAGCCACAGCGCTGCAAACGCATTGGCCAGTGCTCGTGATTCTGGCTACACTGAAGTCGACGGTCGCTGCTCGGCACCGGGCCACGCTGTGAAATGGGCTGTATGTCTGTGTCGTTCAAAAGCTCCCGAGAGACAATCCTGAGCACGCCTTTCGGGCATTGCTGCGCCCAGCTCGCGCTGTTGTGTATCGGCGCGCTCATCTACTCGTGCGGCGAGAGCCCAGGGCCGAAGACCACTGAAGATGTCCCGAGCGAGGAGCTCACGACAGACCTGCAAGATGTGATTTGGGTCGACACAAACTGTCCCGCTCTGAACCCTACCTACGATGATGACAGCGATGGCCTCAGCAATGCGCAGGAGGATCGCAATCGCAACTGTCAGCGCGATGAAGGGGAGACCGATCCACAGCGCGCCGACACCGATGGAGACGGCATCATCGACGGCGACGAAGACATCAACCGCAATGGACGCGTCGACGAAGGAGAGAGCGATCCTCGCCTCTTCGACACCGATGGTGACGGCACGCCCGATGGCGCCGAAGCCGTCGCCCTGATTTGCACGCCCTCTCTGCTCGCGCCAACGAAGAGCTTGAAAGCAGGCGGTCTGAGCTTGCTTCTTCCAGATGGCTTCAAAGCAACAACCCAAGTCGAGGACGGCGCACTCTTTGAGTCCGAGACCCTCGGGGTCTATGCACTGCTGTATACAAAAGCGGGCAGCGACAGCTCTCCCCAAGTGCTCTTGCAGCGATTTCTCCAGCAGCTCCGCGAGGACCACAAGCTCGACGTTGAACAGCTCTCCTTGCAATCGTTCGAATCCTGGCTCGATCGCTCCCTACTGCAGAGCACACCACGGCTGCATCTCCAAGCGCAACTGCAACTCCGATTTGGAGACGCCTCCCCGAACCCTCAATCCCCCGACTACTCCGCTCGCCGCTTTCGGGATCTGCTTTTCGAGAGTGTGAGTGGCCAGAGCGTAGAAAGCGAAGCAGAGGATGAGCGCTGCGCCCGTCTGAGCGTGTTTGCTGGGGTTTCCATTCGGAACGCCAATGCGCAACAGTTCGTGTTCGCGGTCACCTGCGACGAACGACAAGCCACCCGTTTCGCCATGGAGGATCTCACCAACGGCTCGACCTGGAT
>JAVFAO010000010.1:41981-45949 GCA_034002465.1 Myxococcota bacterium | reverse complement strand
ACCGTAGCATCCGAATCTGCTGCACACCAAGCCGTATTGCCCATCGCCTCCCCGAAGACCAGTATCGTATCATCTTCGAACAACACTCCAGCCTTCACTTCAATCGGGGTATATGCGGTTGGAAACTGAGGGGACCTAGAGGGTACGATGCATTCACTGGCTCCTTTGATGCTCGGAGCCTCGCAGGCCTCAACTACCTCCTCATCCGCCTCATCCACTTCGTCATCGACCTCGACGTCCTCATCGACCTCGACGTCTCCAACGTCCCCATCGACCTCGTCCGTCAGCTCCACCTCTTGGTCTGTCCGCGAAATGTCCTTGTCCCAGTCCAGACCCAACGCGCAGCCGCTGAGCATCATGGCCACCAAGATGAGCAGCGCTATCCTTGTCGACTTCATGTCCACCCGACTCCCGAGCCGATCAGCCCGACCGCTCGCTCTACCACCATCCACGCACGCAGCGGCTGTCTTCCACCATGACCAAGCCAGCGTGCCGTGCACAGTCTAGCGAATCCATGGCGTCAAGCAAACAGTGAGCCGCTTGCGAAATCTGACGCCAGCGAAGCAGCACAGCGCTCAGAAACTGCGCCCCCACCGTCACGATCGCGACAATCCTGTCGCACCCCCTCTGCCCTGGGGTTTTTCGTGACCACCCGGCCCGCCGTCAAGCCTACGCGACAGCCGGGAAGCGCGCCCCGCCCTCGGCAGCAAAGCGCTGTCGCCCAAGCTTGTCGTTTCCCCCAGAGTCAGAATCGCCGCCACCACAAAGTTGTGGGGAACGGACCAAATGCCCAATCGACAAAAAGTGAGCGAAGCGAGGCGCGAGTCAGCGTCTGTCGCGAGCGCATCCGATGCGCCTGCGCAGCGCTGCGAGGGGTTCGCGAGAGCGAACGAATGCAAACAGCTGGGGGAACAGGAGAAGCGCCCAATCGACAAAAAACAAAAAAATCGAAGAAGGGCCGCCCTCGGGGGTAATGCAAGAGGTGCGATGCTCGCACCTCTTGCTCTCCAGGAGACTTCACATGCCACTGCGCCCACTCGCCCTCGTCGCCCTGCTCCTCGGACTCGTCGCCTGCCGCGCCGAGCCCCCTGCACCCCAGCTCATCCGCATCGACAGCGCCGCACCAGCCAGCCAGCAGCCCAGCAGCGCCCCAGCCGAAGCCAACCCCGCCCCTAGCCAGCACACCGCCATCAGCCTGATGAGCTTCGCCGTCACGCCCGGTCGCGAAGACAGCGCCGCCTCGGTGCTGCGCGGCCTGCTCTCCAGCGAGGGCTTTCGCGTCAGCACCGTGCCCGGCCGCATCATGGTCCTCGCCCCCGAACACATGAAGGAAGGCATCCAACAGATTGTCACCGACACGCTCAGCATCGACCAGGACGCCGCCGACAGCCACACCTTCGAGCTCAACTACTGGCTGCTGCGCGCCCGCCCCGGCAGCCCCGACAGCTCGACGCTGCCAGAGCTCGCCGAGGCCCTGAAAGTGGTCAACGAAGAGCAAGGCCCCACGCGCTTCGAGCTCGTCGAGCGACTCTCGCTGCTCTCGGGCGGTGGCGAGTTTGCGTCGGCCAAGGGCAGACAGCTCGACGTCGATCAACGCGTCTTCCAGTCGAGCGGAAAGCTCAACGGCGAGTTCAAGATTCGGGTGTTCAACCGCCCTCTGATTGATACGCGCTTGCGGATTGGGCTCGAGCAGACCATCGTGCTCGGCAGCGTCGGCGCCCAACCAGAGCTCGCCCGACGCGATGGCAGTGAGCTCGAATTCGCGCAGTCCGAGGAAGACATGCTCTTCGTGGTGGTGCGCGTCCGACAGCGACCCGAGTGAAGAGCTTTGGTGTTGGTCTGGCTCACGCTCTGCTCGCTTTCCTGGGTCTGGCTCGCGCTCTGCGAGCGGCTCGCGCTTGGTTAGGCCCGCGCTCTGCGAGCGGCTCGCTCTTGGTTAGGCTCGCGCTCTGCGAGCGGCTCGCCTTTTGACGCTTGGTTAGGCTCGCGCTCTGCGAGCGGCTCGCTCTTGGTTAGGCTCGCGCTCTGCGAGCGGCTCGCCTTTTGACGCTTGGTTAGGCTCGCGCTCTGCGAGCGGCTCGCTTGGTCGTGGGGCTCTGCCCCACACCCCGCCAAAGGGCTCGCCCTTTGGAATCCCTTTTATTGGTCTATAGATACACGATGAGCACAGCCCACCACCAAGACCTCGACCAGCACCGCCTCGAGCTGCTCTACGCACAGCTCGAACGCCGCCTGTTCAACGTGGTCTACCGCTGGCTCTTCGACTCGGAAGAAGCCACCGATGTGGTCCAAGACAGCTTCATCGCCCTCTGGGACATGCGCGACCAAGTACGCCTCGAAACCGTCGAGCCGCTGCTCTTTCGCATCGCCATCCACCGCGCCGCCAAACGCCGGCGCTGGCTCAAGCTTCGCGGTTGGCTCGGCATCGCCCCACATGACTCCAGCTCCCTCGAACAGCTCAGCGACACCTCCGCCTCGCCACACCAACTGCTCGAAACCGAAGAAACCTACACCCTCGTACATCGCGCCCTCGACGCCTTGCCCGAAAAATACCGCCAGGTCATCGTGCTGTCAGAGTTCGGCGAGCTCAGCTACGAACAGCTCGCAAAGGTGCTCGGAATTCAAGCAGGCACAGTAGGCTCGCGTCGACACCGCGCCATGCAACTGCTGCGCGAACGCTACACCGCGCTCGAACAACGGAGGGCGAAATGAACCCAGCCAGCCGCTCTCTTGCCTGGAACGCTGCCCCAGACCCCACCAAAGCCAACGTCATGCGCATCACTTGCAACTCCAAGACCCAAAAGAGCAAATTCAGCATGATGAGCACGGAGTATGCCGTGACGAAGAGGACACGACTTCGTGCGCTGGAAGGCGCAGATCGAAACGTGGGGCCGGCTTCCAGCCGGCCGACCGCGGCTTGGGGAAGGACTGGTCGTGCGCACTGTGCGCGACACTGGGGTCAGGACTCGGACAAGGTGTATGTAGAATCCGGGGAGGGCGCACACGCAGGTGCGCCCCTACAAGTTGGGGGAACAGGCCAAGCGCCCAATCAACAAGAAGTCAATATTGCGCATGAATTTCAATCGCTTATGGGTGATGCGCATCACCTGGGCGAAGGACGATGCCCTTTGAAATCCCCTTGCTTTTGGGCACGAGAGCTGCCGCGGAGGTCAACATGATGCCAGACCCCCTCTTTCGTTCGCTCGCACCTCCGCCAGGGGGACTCGAAGCGCTCAGACGCCGACTCGACCGCAGACGTCGCGCGCCCTGGCGCGCCGTCGTGCTGGCCTGCGCCCTCCTGCTGACGCTGACCCCAATGCTCTGGCTGCTGCTGTCGCGTCCGCAGCAAGCAGCATCGCTCGTGCTGCTCGTGGAGGCAGCGCCCCGTCAGGTGGAACACCCCGGCTATGACTGGACGCTGAGCTCAGAGCGGCTCGAGGTGCTTCCAGAGAGCGCCACTAGCATGGCCCTCGAGCCGGTGCGGCTCGACGAGCGGGTGCTCTTCTACCGCGTCGCCTCGCTCACACCCCCACCTTGAGCCCCGGCTTCGTACGCTCACTCGCTGCCCACACTGCCCTCCTGATGCTATGCTGTTCAGGGACGGCGAAGCTTGCCAGACCAGCAACAGAGCATCGCCAGCAAAAACCCGAATTCAAAGGGATTCCAAAGGGCACAGCCCTTTGGCGGGGCGTGGGGCAGCGGTCCACTTCTTGTCGATTGGGCGCTTGGCCTGTTCTCCCAACCTGATCTTCCATTCGTTCGCTCTCGGGCACCACCTCTCGAAAGCAGCAATTCCTACGGAATATCAAAAGGATGCGTGCCCTTCGCTCACTTTCTCACCACCTTGGGAGCCAAGCATGCCGCGCTTCTTCAACACTGCTGGACCTTGTCGCGCCGAAGAACACTACATGCTGCCTGCAGAGGCGCGCACCCCCGAGGCGCGCCCGCTGATTGAGGGCGGCCACTAC
>JAVFAO010000010.1:0-41971 GCA_034002465.1 Myxococcota bacterium | reverse complement strand
ACCTTGGGAGCCAAGCATGCCGCGCTTCTTCAACACTGCTGGACCTTGTCGCGCCGAAGAACACTACATGCTGCCTGCAGAGGCGCGCACCCCCGAGGCGCGCCCGCTGATTGAGGGCGGCCACTACTTCGTCATCCACGCCCCGCGACAGAGCGGCAAAACCACGCTCATCCGCAACCTCGCCAGAGAGCTCACAGCCGAGGGCAAATATGCCGCGGTGGCGCTCTCGCTCGAGAGCATGACAGAGGACTCGGTAGAGCTGATGATGCCTCAGTTCCTGCATCACCTCACGCTCACCGCCAGAGACCAGCTCGGTGCTTCCACCCCCGTGCCGAATCGCGCCGACTTCGTGAACGACCCTCATGTTGCCTTGCAGCACTTTCTCAGCGCCTGGACTGCGCTCTCTGAACGGCCACTGGTCTTGCTCTTCGACGAAGTGGACGCGGTGCCGCCCACATTGCTGGTATCTCTGCTTCGCCAACTGCGCAGTGGCTACTGCTCGCGCCCAGCGCCTTTCCCGCATTCCATTGCCCTCATCGGCATGCGCGACGTGCGCGACTACAAGGCGCAGGTTCGTCAAGAGCAGCAGAGCTTGGGGACGGCTAGCCCCTTCAACATCAAGTCGGTCTCGCTGGGGTTGCGAAGCTTCGACCACAGCGAGACCCGCGCCTTGCTGCTGCAGCACACGAACGAGACAGGGCAACGCTTCGAGGAAGACG
The DNA here is from genome assembly GCA_034002465.1 of Myxococcota bacterium. Classification (GTDB taxonomy): domain Bacteria; phylum Myxococcota_A; class Bradymonadia; order UBA4248; family JAVFAO01; genus JAVFAO01. Next base: position 41,252 of record JAVFAO010000010.1, on the reverse strand, counting down.
CCATCGACGAGATTTTCGAGCAGAGCCAGGGGCAACCGTGGCTTTGCAACGCTCTGGCCTCACAGCTCACGACACGCTGGGACAGCTTGGTCCCGGAGCCTGAGGTGGTGGTGACCCGACAGCACGTTCTCCAGGCCCGGGAGCTGCTCATCGAGCGGCGCGACACCCACCTCGACAGTCTGGTGGCGAGGCTGCGCGAAGACCGGGTTCGCCGGGTGGTCGAACCGTTGATGACAGGTGAGCTCAGCGTCGATCCCAGCTACGACGACGACTGGCGCTATGTTCAGGACCTGGGGCTGGTGAGTATCCGCAAGGGACAGCGGGTGATCGCCAACCCCATCTATCAAGAGATCATCCCGCGGGTGCTGACCCATCAGGTGCAAACGGGGATCCCGCTGGAGCCTGCATATTTCGTCGATGCCAATGGTCAGCTCGAACTGCGGCGACTGCTCGAGAGTTTCGTGCAGTTCTGGCGGCGCCATGGCGAGGTCTTGTTGCGGGGCATGTCGTATCAGGAAGCGGCGCCGCATCTGGTCTTGATGGCCTACCTGCAGCGCGTCGTGAACGGCGGCGGCCAGATCCATCGGGAGTTTGCGGTGGGCACGGGGCGCGCCGATTTGGTGGTGGAGCTGGGAGGGCGTGAAGACCTGATCGAGCTCAAGCTGCAACGCGGCAAGTATAGCTTGTCCGACGGCTTGGAGCAGGTCGCCCGCTACGCGAAGCGACTGGGCCGTGACCTGGGCTATCTGGTGATCTTCGACCCCAAGTCCAGCACGCCTTGGGACGAGCGTGGTCAGTTCGAAGAGCGCCAGCAAGATGGCGTTCGGGTGCTGGTGTTGCGCGCCTGAGCCTCGATTCGTGGTGGCGACAGGCATCGCTGATGCTATGCTGTTCTGGGGCGGCGAAGCTTGACAGACCCGCAACAGAGCATCGCCAGCAAGAACCCGAAATCAAAGGGATTCCAAAGGGCACAGCCCTTTGGCGGGGCGTGGGGCAGCGCCCCACACCCTTCTCTCTCACGACCTTGGGAGCCAAGCATGCCGCGCTTCTTCAACACTGCTGGACCTTGTCGCGCCGAAGAACACTACATGCTGCCTGCAGAGGCGCGCACCCCCGAGGCGCGCCCGCTGATTGAGGGCGGCCACTACTTCGTCATCCACGCCCCGCGACAGAGCGGCAAAACCACGCTCATCCGCAACCTCGCCAGAGAGCTCACAGCCGAGGGCAAATATGCCGCGGTGGCGCTCTCGCTCGAGAGCATGACAGAGGACTCGGTAGAGCTGATGATGCCTCAGTTCCTGCATCACCTCACGCTCACCGCCAGAGACCAGCTCGGTGCTTCCACCCCCGTGCCGAATCGCGCCGACTTCGTGAACGACCCTCATGTTGCCTTGCAGCACTTTCTCAGCGCCTGGACTGCGCTCTCTGAACGGCCACTGGTCTTGCTCTTCGACGAAGTGGACGCGGTGCCGCCCACATTGCTGGTATCTCTGCTTCGCCAACTGCGCAGTGGCTACTGCTCGCGCCCAGCGCCTTTCCCGCATTCCATTGCCCTCATCGGCATGCGCGACGTGCGCGACTACAAGGCGCAGGTTCGTCAAGAGCAGCAGAGCTTGGGGACGGCTAGCCCCTTCAACATCAAGACGCGCTCGTTGAGTCTGCGAAGCTTTGACTTCGAGGAGACCCGCGCCCTGCTTCTGCAGCATACAGAGGACACGGGTCAGCGCTTCGAAGACCAGGCCATCGACGAGATTTTCGAGCAGAGCCAAGGGCAACCCTGGCTATGTAACGCCTTGGCGGCACAGCTCGTCAGCAGCTTCGACGCCTTGATGCCCGAACGGAGCCTGGCCGTGACCCGACAGCACGTTCTCCAGGCCCGGGAGCTGCTCATTGAGCGGCGCGACACCCACCTCGACAGCCTGGTGGCGCGGTTGCGCGAAGACCGGGTTCGCCGAGTGGTCGAACCCCTGATGACAGGCGAGCTCAGCGTCGATCCCAGCTACGACGACGACTGGCGCTATGTTCAGGACCTGGGGCTGGTGAGCATCCGCAAGGGGCAGCGGGTGATCGCCAACCCCATCTATCAAGAGATCATCCCGCGGGTGCTGACCCATCAGGTGCAAACCGGGATTCCGCTGGAGCCGGCGAGCTTCGTCGATGCCAACGGCCAGCTCCGGATGCGGCGGCTGCTCGAGGAATTTCTGGAGTTTTGGCGGGAACATGGCGAGGTCTTGCTGCGTGGCATGCCGTATCAGGAGGCGGCGCCGCATCTGGTCTTGATGGCTTATCTGCAGCGCGTCGTGAACGGCGGCGGTCATATCCATCGAGAGTTTGCGGTGGGCACGCGTCGTGCCGACCTGGTGGTGGAGCTGGGAGGGCGGCGCGATGTCATCGAAATCAAGCTGGACTACGGTCCTGCGGCGCTACGGCGGGGCCTGAGCCAGACCGTGGCCTACGCCAAGCGGCTGGGGCGCGACCAGGGCTATCTGGTGATCTTCGACCCCAAGTCCAGCACGCCCTGGGACGAGCGCGGCCAGTTCGAGGAACACCAGCAAGACGGCGTTCGGGTGCTGGTGTTGCGCGCCTGAGCGAAGCGGGGCACGAGTCTGCGTCTGTGGCGGGCGCATCCGATGCGCCTGCGCAGCGCTGCGAGGGTCTCGCGAACGCGAACGAATGCAAACCAGTGACCGCGAGGACCATCTGCGCTTCGGCGTTGCCCGCTTTGCAAGCCCCGCGTGCCCTGCTACAACTGGGCGTCGAGCGATGCCGACGCCACTGCGCACCGGCTCTGCAGCCCGAGAAGGATCTGCCTACACCGCGCCTGTCGCTTGCCCGTCGCACGCGCTCTAGTTTGCGAGATTGCTGGCCTTTTTCTGTGGGATTGCGCAGTTCTTGTTGATGGGAGCTTGGCCCGTTTCCCCAACTTTATACCGACTCGTTTCCTCTGCCGGAGAGCGATGATGGACAAGAAGAATCGTGAGCTGGGAGTGCTCGAAGCCTTGGCGCAAGAGATTCACGAGGGCTTCAGCGCCAAACGCAGCCTGCTCTCGTTCGAGGAATTCTTCGAGCTCTTCCGTGCCAACCCGCAACGGCACTGCCGCAGCGTCGCCCAGTATATCCGTGACATGATGGACTATTTCGGGACTCGACAGGTCGATACGCCGAAAGGTCCGATGCGCCGCTTCAAGGTCTTCGACATGGAGCAAAACGGCGGGCGCTTCAGGGTGGTCGGCAATGAGCAGGCGCAGAACGAGCTCTACCACCTGCTCGGCAACTTCATCCAAGAGCGGCGCATCACGCGCATGGTGCTGCTGCATGGGCCCAATGGCTCTGCCAAGTCCAGCTTCATCCACTGCCTGATCGCGGGGCTCGAGGCCTACAGCCACACCGAAGAGGGCGCTTTGTACCGCTTCAACTGGGTCTTCCCCAGCTCCAAGATGGAGCCGAGCAACATCGGCTTCTCGCGCCGGCGGCTGAGCCCATCCGCCAAACTCGAGAGCTACGCCCACCTGGCCGAGAACGAGATCGACGCCAAACTCATCGAGGAACTGCGCGATAATCCCTTGTTGTTGTTACCGAAAGAGCAACGACAGCGGATGCTGCTCGAGCTCTTCGGCAACGACTGCCGCGACAGCGGTGGCAACAGCCCCTTCGTCCTCTCGGATGCCATCTTTGACGGTGACATCTCTCACAAGTCGCGCCTCATCTTCGACGCCCTGCTCTCGAGCTACGAGGGCGACTACAACGAGGTGCTGCGCCACGTCCAGGTCGAGCGCTTCTACATTTCCTTGCGCTACCGCCAGTCCGCCGTCAGCGTCGAGCCGCAGATGCGCGTCGACGCGGGCTCGCGTCAGGTGACCGCCGACCGCTCGCTCTCCGCCCTTCCCACGGCGCTGCAAAACCGCACGCTCTTTGAGCCCTTTGGCGAGCTCGTCGATGGCAACCGCGGCATCGTCGAGTTCAACGACATGCTCAAGCGCCACCCCGACCTCAACAAGTACCTCATCGCCACCGTCGAGAAGGGCACCGTCGCCGTCGACCACGCCATCCTCTTCATTGACGCGGTGCTGCTCGGCAGCAGCAACGAGGACTATCTGGAGGCCTTCAAGGCTCAGCCCGATTATCCCTCGTTCAAAGGCCGCCTGGATTTGGTGCGCATGCCCTACCTGCTCGACTACCGCGTCGAGCGAGAGATCTATGACGAGCTGCTCGCCCACACGGTGCTTCCCAAGCACGTCGCGCCTCACAGCACCCACATCGCCGCGCTTTGGGCTGTGCTCACCCGCATGATGAAGCCCAGCGGCGAGGGCCGTCCCGAGAAGCTCAAGGCGCTGCTCGATGAGCTCAGCCCACTCGAGAAGGCCGATTTCTACGCCAACGCCCGCATGCCCGAAGAGCTCGGCGCCGAGGATCTGCGCACTCTGCGCGAGGCCTTGGTGGAGCTCTCCGAGGCCGAGCCCGACGTGCTCCAGTACGAGGGCCGCTACGGCATCTCGCCCAGAGAGATGAAGAACGTGTTGTTGCGCGCAGCGCAGCTCGACGACTTCGCCTGTCTCAGCCCCCTCGCCCTCTTCGACGAGCTCAAGCGGGTGGTGCGCGACCCCACGATCCACCCCTTCTTGCGGATCAAGCCCGAAGGTGGCTACCACGACCCTGCCAAGTTCATCGCTATCGCCGAAGAGCGCTATCTCGACCTGGCTGACGCCCAGCTCCGAAGCAGCGTCGGACTGCTGGACGAGAGTGGCTATGAAGGACATTTCGCTCGATACGTGAATACGGTCTCGAACTGGCTCAAAGGCGAAAAGATGTTCAACCGCCTGACCCAGCAATACGAGCCGGCGAGCGAGTCTTTCATGCACGAGATCGAGTCACGGCTGGGCATCACAGAGGACGCCAAGAGCTTCCGAGAGCAGCTCATCTCGACCGTCGCCGCCTATCGCATCGACAATCCGCAAGCCGAGATGGTCTATGCCAAGATCTTTCCCGAGCAGCTCGATGCTCTGCAATCCCGGGACTATGAAGAGAGAAAGGCGCAGATTCGGCACATCACCGAAGACGTGCTCGCCTATCTCGACGGAGAAGGGCAATCACTGAGCAGCGAAGAGCGAGAGCAGGTCGAAGAGACCCTTCGCGCCCTCGAGCAACGCTTTGGGTACTGCCGAGCTTGCGCGAAGGAGACCCTCTCTCTGTTGCGCGCGCGTCGATACTGAGCACAGTCAGGCGCGATCGGTCCGTGGGGAGATGGCTTGCGCGCTGCGCGCGGCTCGCCGGGTTTGGGCTTGCGCGCTGCGCGCGGCTCGCCGGGTTTGGGCTTGCGCGCTGCGCGCGGCTCGCCGGGTTTGGGCTTGCGCGCTGCGCGCGGCTCGCTGGTCGTGGGGCGCTGCCCCACACCCCGCCAAAGGGCTAGCCCTTTGGAATCCCTTTTCTTTTTAGTTTCTTGGTCTGAACCGAGGCGCTGCGCGCGCGCAGCGCCTCCAGGTGTTGTGCGCGATGGGCAGGTCTGCTAGCATCTGGCATGGCCACGTCTCGTGGTGCCTGCGACCTCCCGCAGCAGCCATTCCGCGTCGTTCCAACCCTCGCATGGGAGTGCAAAGAAGATGAAAAGGGCGCTCGTTTTGCTCACCGGTCTTGCGCTGCTCGCCTCGGCGTGCGCTGAGTCAAAGGACCAAGAAGAGAAGTGTTCGGTGACCGCCGACTGCAGCAAGGTCAACTACGTCTGCACCATCGAGAACGTCTGCAAGCCCATCAACTCTGACCGCCCCTGCTTCAGCGACGGCGACTGCCTGGGCAACGAGCGTTGCTCCGACCAGAGCCTCTGCTACGTGCCGCAGGTTGATCCCGACGCCGACGTCAGTGATGTCAGCGACCAAGAGGAACTTCCCGAGGAAGTCACCGACATCCAACCCGACGAAGTGAAGGACAAGATTGAAGAAGAAGCCCTCGACACCACGCCCCCCACCGTCGTCGACCGCAGCCCCGAGGTCGACGCCGTCGACGTCGCGCTCGATGCCGCCATCACGGTCACCTTCAGCGAGGCCATGTTCCCCTCCACCGTCCAAGATCCGGCCAACTTCGTGGTCAAGGACAGCTCCAACCGCGTCATCGGCGGCGAGATCGCATGGGATGACGCCACGCTGACGGCCACCTTCACGCCGACGGCGCCATGGTGGGCCCTCTCGAGCTACACCGTGACCTTGAGCTCCGGCATCATGGACGCCTCGCGCAACTCCCTCATCGAAATCCGCTGGACCTTCACCACCACCACCCCTCCCGACGCCGCCTTCTACGATCAGCTCGCCCGCGCCTACGCGCCGGTCATCTACCAAGATGTCTCCGACACCAAGCTCGACGTGCCCCTCAAGATCGACTACGATGGCGACCTGCGCCCCTTCAACAACGCCGCCAACATCAACTCCGGTCAGAAGATCGCCACCATCTACTACAGCGTGGCCGAAACCGAGACCCACTTCTTCATCCACTACATCCTCTACTACCCCGTCTACAAAGCCAGCAGCACTGCCGAGCCCCAAAACCACACGGTCAACGGCATCCTCGTCGTCGTCCTCAAGGGCGTCGATCCCCTCGGCACTCTGGAACTCTTCGAGACCTACTCCTCTGGCTTCGATCCCGGTCGCATCCGTACCTTCCTGCCGGACTGCACCCCTGAGAGCCTGGAGCCGTACTGCCCTCTGGCCTACACCAAGAAGAACACCGTACCGCCCTCCCCTTACCACGACATCGCTGCCGACAAATACACCGACCCCGAGAACCCCCGAAGGGTCCGGGTCTACTCCAAGCAGCGCACCCACGAGCTCTGCCACTTCGCCTACAACCAAACCAGCGCAGGGTACTGCCAGCACGACGCCGAGCAGTTCACCTTCGAAACCAACGCCGTGCTCACCCTCGCCAGCGGCAGCGCGACCCCTGCTCCCCCTGACTTCAGCAGCACCCACACCGGCGAGTACCAGCTCATCCCCATCGCCCCTCTCTGGTGGACCATGCGCACCTCCAAAGACGGCTCCACCACCGCCTTCTACCTCGAAGACTTCCCCTACACCGGCGCTGGCGCCACGCAGCCCGGCGGCGACAACAGCACCCGCATGCCCAATCGCCTCAGCTCCGAGAGCGAATCCGGCAACAACGGGCTCTATTCTCCGTGGGCCTGGAAAGCTGAAGACGACTTCGCGTTGGCCAAGGGCGTGTGGTTCGTCGACCCAGCCTTTGCCATCCAAGCGCGCCTCAATGCTCCTGAGACCTTCTCCTTCAGCGCCGCGAAATACTGCTTCAATCTGTATACAGGTATCGACCGCACCCAGAGCGTCGCCGACTGTATGCACGTCAACCCCTGAGACCCTCCACTCTGAGCTGTCTCCTTGACGGGAAGCTTCGATAGCGAGCGCATCAGCGCTATTTTCGACGAATGCCTCGAGGCCCTCGACCTCGAGCTCGCCTGCGCTTGCCTCAGGGGTGGCGCCCTGGCGCGCGTACGGCTGCATCACGGAAAGCTCCTCGAACACAGCACCCAGGAACACCTTCTGCTCGAGCTCTGCGGTCAACGCAAGGGCCGCTTCGCTGCTGCCTCCACCACCGAGCTCAGCCCCGAGGGCGTGCTCTCTCTCGTCGACGCCGTCAAGCGCCGCCTCGAAGAGCCGCGCGCCGAGCTCACTTTGCTCGAGCGCAACCCCTACTCGCAGCTCGCCGAATTCGACAAAGAACTCGAAGACATGGGGCCCGCCGCGAGAATCGACGCCCTGCTCGAGCCCTACCTCCTCGCCCGCCGAGAAGGCATCGACTGCGAGCTCGTTGGCACCTGGACCCTCGGCGGTGTCGGCTTCGATGGCAGTTTGCTGCCCTTCGCCTTCGCCCACGCCAGCGGCGCCCGCGCCATCTCCCCACAGAGCGCGCTGCAGGTCTTGGGCTGGACCACCCACCCAGAAGAGCCGAGCTTCCGCGACTTCGTCTGCTTCGAAAGCTCTCGACGCGAGCACTTCGACCCAAGCACCCTGCTGCAAGCAAGCTTGGGCTTTTGGGCCAGCACTCAGCGCTGCATACACGTTGGGGGACCAGGCCAAGCGCCCAATCGACAAGAACTTGGGGGAACAGGCCAAGCGCCCAATCGACAAGAACTTGGGGGAACAGGCCAAGCGCCCAATCGACAAGAACTTGGGGGAACAGGCCAAGCGCCCAATCGACAAGAACTCGAGGCGCTGCCCTCCACCTTCAGCCTGCTGCTCGATGCCCCTGTGGTCTCAGCGCTGCTCAGACCCATCCTGCACGCGCTGGAGAAGCCAACACACCCTTGGGGACAGCAGTTCGTGCTGGGGCGAAGCTTCGAAGCCCCCATCAACGCGAGCTGCGCCCCCCAGCACCCCTGCCTCAACGCTATCCCCTTCGACGCCTGGGGAAACGCCATCTCTGGCCGTAGCCTCATCACCGAGGGGCTCGTCGCCCATGCGGATGCTGCAGCACAACTGCCCGTCCAGCTCTCATTGGTGAGTCCAGATGCAGCGCTGTGCGCGGCTGCCTTCGAGCTCGCCCTCGCCGAGCAAGACCTCTTTTCCGACGCGACGGGCCTGCTGCTGCGCTCAGCCACTGTGGAAAGCTGCGCCACAGCTCCAGAGCTGCGCCTCACCGCAGGCCAAGGCGCCTGGCTACTCGAGAGCGGAGCCGTCGTCGGCACCGTCGCACCCTTTGCACTTCGGCTGGGCTACGACGAGCTGTTTTCGGCGAGCATGCGCGCTTCGAGTCCGCGCCGCGCCTTGGGCTGCTGCGTTCCGGCCATCCGCCTCGACCACTTCACGCCTAGGCTCGAAGCATGAAGCCCTTTCCCTCCCTGGCTCGACGACGCTTCCTCAGCATTTGCCTAGCAACGGGGGCGAGCTGCGCTCTGCCTCTCGCCGCCCAAGCTCCACCTGAGCCCGCTCCGGTCCCAGCGGAGCCACCGCCACCGCTGCGCTGCGGCGAGGCTCCTCGCTTTGCCGTCACTCTGCATGGCTCCCGAAGCGGGCTGGCGGCTGCGCCGGCCTTTCCCGAGCAGCCTTTCTGCCCGGAAGAAGCGTGAGGCCCAAGCTCGAGCGGCGCGCGCGGGTCACCGCGGGTATCACGAGCATCGTTTTGGCGCTGCTCGCCCTGGGCACCTGCTACGCGCGTTTTCAGTGCGCTCGAGCAGAGCGGGAGGAGCACACCCGAGCGGCCGAAGCTGCGCTGGCTCGCGCCCTGAGCTGTCGTCCCGAGCCCTGCCCCGAAGCCCTGGCTTTGGCCAGGGAGGAGACCCTGAGCGCCATGCGCAGTTCTGCGTGGCCTGAGGGCTACCCTGCCTTCCTCCTGCAAAGCATCGATTTCCTGAGCAATGGCGAGGGCTTCGATGCAGACAGCCCAGGAGCACGGATCTTGGGCGAGCTGCAAACGCAGGGCACTCGCGCCTGTCAGCCCGCCGTCGAGAGAGAGCTGGCCGAGGCCCGCGACGAGCTCGCCAAAGCGCGCCTGGCCCTGTATTCGCGCCTTTGCAGCCAGCTCGAAGCGGCAGCGGACGAGAGCGCCGAGTGAAATGGTGCTATGCGGCACCGCCTGGCGGCTGTCAGAGTGCTGCGCCCTCTGCGATCACACGGCGTTGAGATGATGGCTCGCGCCAGCTCAGGGCTCTTCGCGCGCCGCCATCTGCACGCTCTCGCAAGCCTCGCCGACGCCGTCGGCGTTGCTGTCGAGCTGCTCGGCGTTGGGGAACGTCGGGCAGTTGTCGAAGACGTTCATCACCCCATCGCCATCGCGATCTGGGTCGCATGCATCGCCAAGACCGTCGAAATCGCTGTCTCGCTGGCTGGCGTTCGGCACCTGACGACAGTTGTCCACAGCATCGGCTATCCCATCCTCGTCCGCGTCGGGTACCGCTGCGGACGCCAATCCGACCAGGGTGGGGGCGCTCAAGCAGAGGAAGACGAACAGCAGCCAGACAAAGCTGTGGCGGCGCATCGCGATGATCCACGGCAAAGGAGATGAGCGAGGGCCGAGGCCCTCCAGAACATCCCCAGCCTATCGCGAACGCCGCGCACTGAAAAAAAAACGAGGTTCTTGTCGATTGGGCGCTTGGCCTTGCTTCCCCAACTTCTTGTTGATTTGGGCGCTTGGCCTGTTCCCTCAATCGACAGGAGCTCGTCCTCTTGTTCCACAACCGCTGGCGGGCCACAATGGAGATGGAACGCAGGCGCCAGGCGTCGCCTCTGCCTCGAGACCGTGCCCATGCCCTCCTCTCTGCAACCAGGCTGTGAAGTCCTCGGCAAATACCGCGTCGAGGCGGCTGTACGAAAGGACCGCGAAGACCAGCACTTCGAGCTCTACGCCGCCACCCACCTCATCCTGAATCGCTCGGTCTGGCTCTGCTTGGCACACCCCACCTTCGCCCGCCTTGCTGAACTACAACAGCGCTGGCTGCAATCCATGCAACAGCTCGTCGGTGTGCGCGACCCGTTGCTGCTCGACGTCTACGATGCCTTCGAAGTCGAGGGACGCGCTGCCATCGCCACTGAGCCCCCAGAGGGACAGCGCTTGTCCTGTGCCATGGATAGCTCCGGACGCCGCCCTTGGTCCGCACGTCAGCTCCAGTCCTGGCTCGCGCCAGCCTTGCTCGCCGTGCACGCTCTGCACCAGCGGGGGCTCTCCCACGGACGCCTCGTTCCGCAGTCCTTTGCGCGCCTCGGTGAGCACCAGGTCAAGCTCGTCGACCTGCCCTACCTACGTCTGTCCAGCCCCAGGCTCACTCTGCCCACACCGCCGTCGCTGCTCGAGCTCGACCACGTGGCACCAGAGTGGATCGCCGCCCCCAACGAGGTAGGGCCCTCCTCGGATATCTACTCCATTGCCTGCATTGCCTACCGTTTGCTCACCGCTCGCCGAGTCTTCGATACCCCCGACGCCTACCACACCTTGCTCGCTCAGCTCAGCGAGCGTCCAACGCCACCCTCGGCGCTCAATCCAACAATCCACGACGGTCTGGAACGCATCATTTTGCGCGGCCTCTCCAAGGATCCCCGCTTCCGCTTCGAATCAGCCGAGGTCATGGCCGAGGCGCTGCTCTCTTACGAGCACTTCCGGCTGCCCATCCCCATCAACGTCCCCGAATGGAGCAAGGCCCTCAGCGCCCCCCCTCAGCGCAGCGAAAATGCAAGCGCTGACTCGCTCGAGGACAGCCGAAACACACTCGCAACGCACGCGTTTCGCCGAGAGCAGAGCAGCGACGCCAAAGCGCTTGCCGCTCAGCTAGGCGCAGACTCCCCTCGACTCGACGAGCCTGCCCCCAGCAACGAGGTCACAGAAGCTCGGAAGCCGAGCACGCAGCTGCAAGCCGCTGAGCTCACGCAAGGCAGCGGAGCTGAGCGCTCGAATGTTGCTGAGCGCGAACCACCGAATGTCGTCCGCGAAACGGAGAGCGCTTCTGCTGAGGCAACGGCGAGACAGCCGAGCGAGAGCGCTGAGAGCGGGGTCACTCCTTCACCGTTGCCAAGCGCAGCACCGCCCGAGAGCGATCCGACCGCACAGCGGGCGCCAGTCGATGAGCCGGAAGCGCCATCCTCTGAGGCCCAGGTTCAAGGAGCCGCGATGCACGGCGACGAGGTCGGCAACGGCGTTCGCCCAAGCGCAGAGCCAGTCGCGCTGCAGTCGAATCGTCCTCCCCCCTTTGCCGCAGGGCAGGCAACGCCGCTAAAGCTTGGCACGAGATGGCAGCAGCTCGTGCAGCTCTGGCAGAACATGGGCCGTAGTCGTTGGGTGATTGTTGCGTTGCTCATGGGGTTCATGGCGAGCTTGGCAGGATTTTTGTCCCTGAGCCAAAACCGTCTCGATGACGCGAGCTTGGAGTTGCGCCATCAGCCCGATGCCGTAGCAGCGCAGCTCGCGCAGCTTGGAGCGCCCGAGGGCATGGTCTTGATTCCGGAGGGCCCCGCCATCCTCGGTGCCGACCTGCGAAGCGGTCGCTGGGAGCCCAACCAGTTGCCGCAGCACCTCCAAGACTTGCCTGCTTTTGCCATCGACCGCCATGAGGTCTCAGCGGCTGAGTTCTTTGCGCTCTTGCAGCGCCATCCTTTACCCAAGTCACGACAGTGGGCGACCTCTGCGAGCGATGGCGCGCTGCCCATGGTCGACGTGAGTTGGACGGAAGCCCAGCATTACTGCAGCAGCCTGGGGAAGCGTCTGCCCACCGAGGCGGAGTGGGAGAAGGCGGCACGCGGGCTGAGCCAGCGGGAGTTTCCCTGGACCGAGCCCTATCGATGTGGACTGGCCCAGCTCATCTGGCAAGGCTGCGAAGCACCTGCGGGGCCAGTCCCTGCCGAGCATGCCGTTGAGCTGAGCCCCTATGGTGTCGCCAACCTGGGGGGAAACGTCTGGGAGTGGGTCGGGGACGTCTACGAGGAAGGGCTGACGCTGGAGGAGCTGCAGGCGCGTCAGCTACCCGAGAACGGCAAAGGTCGCGTCATCAAGGGCGGTGATTGGCAATCGGCGGCGCGCACGGTGGCCTGGCGCTCGTGGAACGACGAGCAAGTCCGCAGCTCCATTGGTGGTTTCCGTTGCGCCCTGTCGTTGGCACCAGCCCAGTCGGGCTTTGATGCCAGAGTGCTGGGGCTACCCCGTCAAGCCAACCATCGCCTCGACGCGTTCCTGGCTACTGGTCGCTGATGGCGCTCGCGACACCGTCATCATTCCATCCATGCAGCCAAACCTTCGGGTTTGCATCACTCTTCGCCATCTATGCTCGCAACCCTTCGGGTTTGCACCACTCTTCGCCATCCATGACTGCGAGTTCTTTGCTGGCTTCATTGCTCATCCCTTCCGGCTCGTGCTAACTTGACAGCGTTCGCATCGTCGGCGATGTGCATCATCGACTGCGGCCTGGTTCATGAGAGTTTGCATTGTCAGAGAGGGAGCGATGAACGGGATGTGTGAGCGCTTCAGCGAAGTGGCCAAAATCTGCCCCGAAAGACCTAGGGTCAAAGGAAACGCCTACTGCCTCATCGACAAATCTCTGCGCATCGCGCTTGCCTTCATGTTTGCTTTCTCGAGCATCTTCTTTGCGGCACCGGCCTCCGCGCAGAGCGTGCTCGAGATCTTCGACATCAACACCAAGGAAGCCCCCAAGGTCCGGCTCTACTTCAGCGCCCGCGCCGCCAAGGGTGACCCCATCGCCGGCTTGAAAGCCGAGAATATCAAGCTGCTCATCGACGCCGACGAGCCACCGCTGAGCTCCAAGACCCTGCGCGCCTTCAAAGAAGGCGACCAGCCCGTGGCGGTGGTCGTGGTGTTCCCGGTCGCCAAAGACTACATTGAGGAGTTCTTCGGCATCCGCACCAACCTCTCTGGTTTCGTCCGCAACTTCCGCCCAGTCGACTGGGTGGGGGCCGTGGCCTACGACTCCAAAGCCCAGCAATATCCCGCCGTCACCGGCGCCGACATCAGCGGCCTCGCCGACACCATCCAGAACCTCACCGAAACCGATGTCATCGAGCCCAACATGTTCTCCTCCCTGCCCACGGCCATCAACGTGCTCAAGCAGGTGGAGGGGGTCAAGCTCAAGTACATCGTCCTCGTGAGCAACGCCGAAGGCGCGATGGTCGCCGTCGACGCAGAGGCCACCAAGCGCATTCAGGACTTCCAGAAGCGGGCCAAGGACGAGGACATCCGCTCCTTGGTCATCGGCTACACGCCGGACGGACCCGACACTCTCACCTACCGCAAGTGGCTGCAGCAGCTCTCACTCGGCGGCTACTACGAGGCCACCCGCATCGATGAGCTGCCCACCCAGCTCAACGTCGTCTATGACCGCATCTTCCAACAGTACATCCTCGACGTCGAGGTCAACCTCGAAGAAGACTACTGGCTCGAAGAGGGCAAGTACAACTTCACCGTCCTCGCCAAGGTCGGCAGCCAGGAGCTCAAGGGCACGGACAAGGCCCCTTGGCCAGCCCTCGACAAGAGCTATGCCTGGTTGGTGTGGCTCATCGTCGGCATCGTCGCTGGCTTGCTCGTGCTCTTTCTGATCATCATGATTATCATCAAGGTCGCCCGCCGCAAACGCGAACAGCCCGAACCAGGGGTGATGATGATGGGCGGAGAGGCGGCGCAACAGGAATACAACTGCGAGGTCTGCGGAAAGCCCATCCCAAGCCAGCTCTTCGGCTTCGAAGGCGAGTTCTGCTTGGTGGGTGGCGTCCCCGACTGCCCCTACTACGCCATGCCCGACCAAGGCAAGCTTCAGATCACCCGTGGTCCTCTAGCCGACTGCACCTTCTTCATCAAGAAAGAGGTCACCACCGTTGGCTCCATGATCGAGAGTGACGTTGCCCTCGTCGACAAGTCCGTCTCGAAGAAGCACGCCGCCATCAAGGTCGACGAGGCCAAACGCTACGAGCTGCGTGACTTCGAGTCCACCAACGGTACCTACGTCAATCAAGAGAAGGTGCAGCGCAAATTCCTCAAGGATGGCGACACGTTGCGCTTCGGCGGCGTCGAGGTGCTGTTCAAGCTCAAGTGAGCCCAGACGAGCCGCCTGTGAGCCATGCTCCCCAAGCGCCCTCCCAACGACGACTTTCGACCGCGCTCGGACGCCCAGCTCGACCGCACTCACTCTCCTTCAGAGTGTGCGGCGCATACGACCCAGTCCCCCGAGCTCGCCCCAGTCCTCACCCAACGCAGCCGCTGCTTCGTGGTCGATGCACCCTCCCATGGCTGGCGCCTCGACCGCTACATTGCCGCACAGATCCGACGCCTGAGCCGCACGCAGGCCGCACGCGCCGTGGACAGAGGCGGTGTCGAGCTCCAACCGGCTCGCCCAGTGAAGCCATCTCTGCGTCTACTCGAAGGCGATAGGGTTCTCATCCACGAGTACTTCGAGGAACAACTCGACTATGACTCGATCCGCATCATCGAAGAAAACGAAGACTTCATCGCTTTCGACAAACCTGCGGGGATGCTGGTTCATCCAACAGCTCGTGAATACGGAAACTGCGTCACCAGCTACGCCATGGAAGCGGGCCTCGGCAAGCTCAACGTGGTCCACAGGCTCGACAGAGAGACCAGCGGCGTGTTGTTGCTCGCCCGAGGTCGAAACAGCGCGGCTCGACTAGCCCAGCTCTTCTCCACGTCCGCTGTCGAGAAGGACTACCTCGCCATCGTGAGCGACCCAAATGGTCGCCACCCCGTCGGCGTCGAAGGCTGCATCGAGCGCTCACTGGGCATCGATCCCCACGGCGACGCCTGGTCCCTGAAGGTTGGCGAGGGCCGTTGGCCCGCCAAGACCTCTTTTCGCTGCCTGCAGCGTTTTGGTGAGCTCGCAGTGCTGAGGGTGCGCATTGAAGGGGGGCGACAGCACCAAATCAGGGCCCACATGGAGATGCTCGACACGCCCATCTGGGGCGACAAGCTCTACGGACAGCCGCCAGGTTTCTACAAAGCGTGGTTGGCGGGAGCGCTTGGACCAGACGCTCTCGCGGTGCCACGCCATGCCCTGCACGCTCAGCGCTTGCATTTTTGCTTCGATCACCGCAGCTTCACCATCACCGCGCCGATGCCGCTCGACTTCGAACAGTGGCTCGGCCTTTCGGACAGCCAGCTTCACGAGTTTCGAAAGCAGCTCTGAGCGTGCACTTTGACGCGCTCGGCCATCAGCAGGGCCATCCTCACGCATCATCGGGTGGGGTCGCGGGCCAAATCAACGAACGTCTCGCGAGAGCGAGCGAACTGTTTGGAACACAAGTGAGCGACCCCACTCCAGTCAGCGACGAGCCTCTGCAGACCCCCGAGCTGCTCCGCGAAGACTATCGATTCCTGCGCTTACTCGGCGCGGGTGCTCAGGCCAAGAGCTACCTCGCCGAGCGGCTCAGCGACCAGTTGCAGGTGGTGATCAAGGTCATGCATCTGCACCAGGTCGACTCCTGGAAGGCCTTGGAGCTCTTCGAGCGGGAAGCGGAGCTGCTCGCGCGCCTGCAGCTCGCACGGATTCCTCGGCTGCTGGAGACCCGTCGATGCGAGCAGCCGAGCCCAAGCTTCTACAGCATCTTCGAATACATCGAAGGTGACAGTGGAGTGGAGCTCTTGAAGCAACACAGCTTCGATGAGGAGGAGATATTCTCGCTGCTCTCGGACCTCTGTGAGCTCTTGGAGGGGCTACAACGGGCGCAACCGCCGCTCTTTCATCGGGACATCAAGCCCAGCAACATCCTGCGCAATCGTGATGGCCGCTGGTGCCTGATCGATTTTGGGGCGGCGAGCATCAAAGGAGAGGGCTCGACCGTGGCGGGTACCTTTGGGTACATGGCACCGGAGCAGTTTCAGGGGCGAGCGGGGATGGCGACAGACCTCTACGGCCTTGGGGCGACGGCGCTGCATTTGTACTCGGGGCGAGAGCCAGCGTCGTTTCCGAGCCGGGCGCTGCGGCTAGAGTTCCGCTCGGAGCTTCAAATGTCAGAGCGCCTCGGGGCGCTGCTCGAGGCGCTGCTCGAGCCGGACGAGTCGATGCGCCCCGCCTCGGCTGCGGCGCTTCGAACGCTGCTGGACGGTGCCACACAGGAGGCGCTGCTCGAACCGGTGTCGCGACGCGACTGCCTGTGTTCACTTGATGAGGCCGAGACGCAACGGGCCTTTGCGCAGCTCACTGCGGCGCCTCGTTCGATACCGCGCGGCTATCGCGTACCTGTGTTCAAGAAGCTGGTCATCTATGCGGGTGCAGGCTTCTTGCTCATCGCGTTGGCGCTGGGTAGCGTGCTCAGCCTCTTGGGCTTCAGTCCGTACGAGGTGATGCTGATGATGCTGTTTCCGCTCATCATGATCCCTTCGTTGTTGCGGACGCGCCGACGAGTGTCCCGTCTCCTACGCCAAGGGCAGAAGGCGCGCGGCCGAGTTCGACGCATCCAGGTCCGGAAAGATGGAACCCTGGTCGAATACACCTTTGGGCTGCCGGACGGGCGCAGCGTGGAGGGGAGAGCGATGCTCTCGGGCTGCGACGTAGCCTTGTCGGTGGGTGATCCTGTAGGTGTGTTGTACCATCCAGAGAGGGTAGAGCAGAGCATGCTCTACCCGGTGCCGAAGGCGGCGTTGCCGACGCTCTTCGACACTGATGGCTGAGCTTGACTCAGTTGCCGCCAAAACCGCCGGAGCCTGCAGGCGCGGTGGGAGCGGGAACGGGAGCAACGGGGGCAACAGGGGCACCGGCAGGAGGCGTGCCGCCGAGTTTACCACCCGGAACGCCAGTGGTGCCAGCGGGCATGGGAGCGCCGGTGGTGCCAGCGGGCATGGGAGCGCCGGTGGTGCCAGCGGGCATGGGAGCGCCGGTGGTGCCCATGGGCGCGACGGTACCCGGCATGGGTGCACCGGTGCCAGCGGGCGCTGCGCCAATCTTGCCCCCGGTGGTTCCGGTGGTGGTGGGGGCAGGCGGGAGCTGGGCGGTCTTTTCGATCTCGGTCATGTAGGCGTCAACACGACGGTTGACGGCCTTGAGCTTCTCGATGTCGCTACCGGCCGCGTCCATCTCTTGCTTGAACTCTTTGATCTTGAGCTCAACGGAGAGCTTGAGGTGGGGCGTCTTGTCGGCGAGCACCTGCAGCTTGTCGATCTTGGTCTTGAACCACTCTTTTTCCTTCTCTGGGGTGGCCTGGCAAGAGAGCAGCAGGAGTCCCATGGCGAAGCTCAAGAGGGTCAGCATCAGAATACGTGTCCGCGTCATCTCAGTTCTCCTTCTTATCTAGTTTCCGTCATAGAACGCGCCGACCAGACGACGCTCCATCTCATCTGCATAGTGGGCAACATAGTAAACGACCCGAGCAAGCTCATCGAGCTGTGCATACTGGGCCATGCGGGTGGCCACCACCAAGAGGTTGCCGTCCTTGACAGCGTAGGCGCCGTACGAGAGGCGCACACTCTCCTGCATGATGGACCACGGGTCGGGCACGCGGTTGGCGGGCGCGGCGATGCTCCAGAAGAACAGGATTTCCAGTCCATCGGCGTCGCGTGAGGGCGTCATATGGACCACCTGGGTGCGTCGGGTGGGCAATGGAATCTCGAGAACGAGGCCAGCGCCTTCGTCACGAACGGCCCATTGCCGTTGGGCAGCGAGGTTCACGATGCCCTGTCGGTAGTGCATGCTCGGATAAGCGACCATAGTGTCCCTCCATGTGGTGTCGAACGCGTGGCGGCAAGTATTTGCCCGATCATACGACGCGTCGAGCGCTTCATCCTATCGAAGCGCAGGAGTGGACACAAGGTTGGACTTTTTGTTGATTGGGCACTTGGCCTGTTCCCTCAAGTTTTTGTTGATTGGGCACTTGGCCTGTTCCCTCAAGTTTTTAAGATTGGGCACTTGGCCTGTTCCCTCAGGTTCTTGTCGATTGGCGCTTGGCCTGTTCCCTCCAGTTCTTGTCGATTGGCGCTTGGCCTGTTCCCAACTTCTTCTGGCAGCGGCTCCGCACATCGCTCAGCTCTCGAGCGAGGGGCCAAGGGACGGCAAGCCTCGCAGCAAGAGCAGGCGGCCGTGGAGCGGTGCTCCACGGCCGCCAAAGGACTCAGCGCTTGGAGTCCCTTGTGCTTCGCATTTTCGTGGGCCTGAGCAACACGCATTCCGCGAGCCAAGCCTTCCGCGAGGCGCAGGGCTGGGAGCGCCTCGCAAACGCGTCGGTCTCAGAAGTCGGGGACGCAGTACCCCGACATGCAGACCTCACCGACCATGCAGTCGTCATCACTCGAGCAATCGCCGCTCTCGACCATGCAGATGCCGTCGGTGCAGACCTGGCCAGCGCCACACTCGGCGTCGCTGCTGCAGCCAGCGCTCTGCGGCACGCAAGCGCCAGCGGTGCACTGCTCACCTGTCTCACAATCGGCATCGCTGCTGCAGCCCTGCACGTCGTCGACACAGGCGTTCATGACGCAAGACTGGTTGGCCTCGCAGTCGATATCGCTGTTGCAGCCCACGCCTTCGGTCACACAGCCACCAGCCACGCAAATCTGGCCAGCCTCGCAGTCGACATCGCTGTCACAGGCCGAACCGACGGGCACGCAGGCACCATCGTCACAGGTCCAGCCATCACCACATTCTGCGTCGCTAACGCACTGGTTGCAGAAGACATCGTCCGGGAAGGAGGCACACCAATCGGTGTCTGGAATACAGGCAGGATCATTCTCGTCGCACAGGCTCGCCCAGCACGCATCGTCGTCCAGCTCGCAGAAGCCGAAGCCGCCCACGTCGGAGAGGTCGAACCAGTCACCCGTGAAGTCCTCATCTTCCCAGTCGGGCGTGCCGTCACCATCGGCGTCGAAGTCATCCACCACCTCGTCCAGCCATCCCCAGTCCATCCACTCCTCACCAAAGGGGGTCTCGTCCTCGAGATTGGGGATGCCATCACCATCGATGTCATCGTCGCTCCAGTCGATGGTGCCGTTGCCATCGGTGTCGAAGAAGCGGAAAGGAGAGTACTGCTCGGCAACGATGAAGGCCGTTTCGTCGTCGGAGAGGGTGAGCAGACCGAGCTCGAGCGCGTACATCCCGTTGCTGTCGAGCAAGCTGCTCAACACGGGCAGATCGGGCAAAAACGCCGCCCACGCATCGACACCAGAGGCCTTCGGGAACTTCACCGGCAGCGGCCCGTTGCCTAGGTCGATGAGCAGCGTCTTGTCACCCGCCGGGAGCCCGGTAAACGCAAATTCCTTGGCCTTGGGGTTGACCTTGGCGGGGATGGCCGTCTTGTTGGCCCCCACCACCATCGACACCTTCACCTGAGTCGCCGCGTCGCCCTTGCCCTGCGGGGCTGAGAGCTGACCTGTCACCGTAGCAACGCGACCTTGGCTCGAAGGGTTGTTGGAATCTCCTCCATCATCACAGGCGAGCAATCCGAGAGAGAGCAGGGAAATGAGCACGAAGAGGAATCGAAAGCGCATGAAGAAACTCCTGGTGAGCGGGCCGCCTGGCCGGTTGAAGCTGCGTCAGACTGCGTTTCAGCGCCAGTCCGAACGCCAGACACGATAGCACCACAGCAGATTCCGGGCCAATTCCTCGAACACATGAATTCCAAGTAGATAGGCCTTCCGCGACCGGACACAACTGACATCAGACTGACAAGATGTCATCGACATCTGTCAGTTCAGACCGAAGCGCTTCAAGTACCGATACAGCGAGCGCTCGCTGATCCCGAGCTGCGCTGCGGCTGCCGCGCGAGCACCCCCATGCTGAGCCAGCGCCTCACTCACCGCCGCTGCATCAATGCGCCGAGGGCGGCCTACCCCACGCTCGCTGCTGTCCGCATCGAGCAAGGCCGCCACGTCCACCAACTCGAGACGGTGCCCCAAACACAGCGCCGCGGCGGTGCGCACCACGTTGTCCAGCTGTCGCACGTTCCCTGGCCACGGCGCAGCGCTCAAAAAGACAGTCGCCTCCGCCGAGATGCTGTAATCGATTCCCGTCTCGCCGCTCAGACGCTGAAGGAAATGTCGAACCAACAAGGGGATGTCCTCGCGCCGTTCCCGCAGCGCCGGCACGGTAATGCTGATGCCATTCACACGGTAATACAGATCCTCACGAAAACTGCCCTCGCGCACCATGGCATCGAGGTCTCGGTTGGTCGCCGCGATGATCCGCACATCCACGTCGACGTCACGCGTCGACCCCACCGGACGGACGCGGCCATCCTGCAGCGCCCGCAAGAGCTTGACCTGCATGCTCAGCGGCATCTCCCCGAGCTCATCCAAGAAGAGCGTGCCTTTGTCTGCCGCCACGAAGAGTCCGTCACGGTCCGCCACACCTCCCGTGTAGGCCCCTTTCTTGGCACCGAAGAGCTCACTTTCGAGCAATCCCTCGCTCAGCGCCCCGCAGTTGACCGCGATGAAAGGCTGCGACGCCCGCGGACCGTTGAAGTGAATGGCGCGCGCCACCAGCTCTTTGCCGGTGCCACTCTCCCCCAAGATCACCACCGGGATGGTGTTCGACAGCACCCTCTCGATGCGCTCCAAGACTCGCCGCATCGGCAACGACGAGGCGATCAGCTCTCGCTTCCACAGCCCTCCCCCTGGCTGCACGGGCAAACGCGCATCGAGCTCGGCGCGCAGCTCTTGATGACGCGCATCGAGCTGCGCCCGCAACAACAGGTTCTCCTCATTCATACTGGCGAGACGCTCTCGCAGCTGGCTCTGTTCCTGGAGGAGCTGCTCGAGCTGCTCGCTCCGCTCCGCGCCGAGCAAGGCCAGGGCGAGCTGGTCGGCGAAGCTGGTCATCAGGGCGACGAGCTGCTCGTCGAAAGCCGCACGCCAGAAGCGATGGTCCAGGTAGAGCGCGCCCTTGACCTCGTCGGCCACACAGATGGGCACACAGAGCACGCTGCTCAGCTCCATCTCCTGAATGCTGAGCGCGCTGTCGAAGCGCTCGTCCGAGCGCGCGTGGGCCGTGACCAGCGGCTGGCGCGTCTGTATCACCTTCTGCGCGATGGTCGCGCTCAGCTTGTGCAGCGGCCGCTGAACGCTGTGTCCATCGAGATCACGGCTCATCGCCACCCGCAGACCTCGCTTGTTGCTCGCCCCGCGCCGCAACAGCACGAAGGCCCGCTCGGCTCGCGACAGCTCCAGCGCCACGTCGAGGGCCCTGGAGAGCACCCCCATCAACGTATCCGCGTGCAAGACCTCGTGGTTGAAAGCCAAGAGCCGACGATACTTGGATACCAAGTCGGGACTCTGCACCTGCTCGCCATGCGAGTCGGAGCCTGCTGTGGCCTGAGTGGGCTCCTGCTCTGCGCCACCAGGGCTCCGGCGCGTCTGCAACCAGCTCGAGAGCCCGTAGCCTTCCAGCAAGGTACGGCGCAGGCTCGCGTCCAAGCCCATCGCCACCGCCGACGCCGACCGCTGCCCAAGCTGCTGCCCATCGACAACGAAGTCCTCGAGCCCCTCACTCGTGGCATGCCGCAAAAAAACCTCGAGTCGCTCCAGGAGCAAGGCGTAGTCATGCCCTTCAAAGGCCGCGTGCAGCGCCTCGCGGTAGCGCTCGATGCCCTCCACCGCATCCACGCCGCCAAGCAGCAGCATGAGCTGGGCTCGGCACAGCGCCTGTTCGGCATCAAGATCACGGAAGTCCCCCATCTCGATGAGGCGGCGCGACGCATCGAGCTCTATTCGGGCGCGGGTCCACTCTCCAGCACGGAGGGAGCACATGGCAGCCTTGAGCAGCACCTCGGCGCGTCGGCGGTTGTCGCCAAGCTCTGCATAGCGGCTGGCGATCTCGAGGTAGTGCGTATGCCCAAGCGCCTCTTGCCCCTGCTGCACCAGCACATCCGAGTCGAGCAGGTCGAGCAGCAATCCCAAGCTCGCCGGTGCCTCGCTCTGCTCCCAGAGTCGACGCGCGCGGCGCAACAAGAGCTGTGCTTCGTCAACGCGCCCGAGTCGGAGATCGATGCCCGCTCGGTTACACGCCAGCCGAATCCGCGTCGCGAGCCGGGTGTTGGGCGTACAGGCGCGGCTGCCGCGCCCGTAATACTCACGGGCGATGCCCAAGCGGCCCAAGCGGTGGTTGGCTGTGCCCAGGTTCAGGAAGTAGGTGGGCAGGTCCTCGTCGAGATGGTGCTTCTCAACTTCCTCCAGCCCTCGACGATAGGCTCGAGCGGCCTCGTCCAAGCGTCCACTGCGCCCATAGGCAATGCCCAGATAGCTATAGTATCGAGCCAATGCCGAGCCTTGTGTTTCACCCCGCAGCAGAGCCGCCGCGCATCCTTCGAGGGCCTCCAAGCCACCACGCTCCGCCGCAAACGCCCGTGCAGCCGCATCCAGAACAGTCAAGCTCAGCCCCTGCGGCGAATCCGCCGCACAGAGCGCCAAGCCCAGCTCGGCGTGACGACGAACGTCGAGCAAACGCCCCGAGCGTAGCCCATCCTCCGCAGCAAGCCGATGCAATGCCAGCGCCTGGGAAGGACTGCAGCCGAAATCACTCGCCTGTAGAATACGAAGCAGGGGCTTGGAATCACCTGTGGCGGCAGCCAGCCGCGCATACGCGATCGCGAGTGGAGAGACGAAACCAGAACACACAGGAGGTTCTTCGGTGCTGCCTTGCTCCTCCCATCGCCGCAACAAGGTGTGGGAGCAGGCCAAGCGCCCAATCGACAAGAAGTCGTAGCCAGGAGGCGAAGACTCGCTGCGAAGCAAGCCCGAAGGGTGCGTGACATGGAAGGCACGCAACAACTCGAGCGCGCGACCAGCGGCAATGGCATGCTCGACGAGGGCATCGAGCAAGGCTTCGTCCTCAGCGCTGGTGCTGGCCGATGGCGACGGAGTACAGAGCGCTTCCCCAGCCTGGCGCGGTCCTCGAATGCGCTCGAAGGTCTCGAGCAAGAGCATGTAGGCTCGACCGTAGGCGTACTGCAATCGAAGGCTGCGCTCAGCCGCAGGCCACAACGCTGCAAGCCTATCCGCCCTCGCCTCCCCCGTTTGGAGAGCAAGCTCGAGACGCAAGGCGGCATAGGCCTCTCCGCCCAGCTCGAGCGCGTGATCGAGGCGCTGCAGTAGGGTGTCGAGGTCCGAGCGCGTGCCGAGGCGATTCACTAACTCCTGCGACGGCGCGGCATCAGGCCTCTCGCCATCCCGGAATACATCCAGAGTGTGCTTCAGCAGAACCTGCTGGCCAGCTAAGAGCAGCGCATCCTCGGCAAGCATCGCGGCGAGGCGCTCTGGCGAATGGTCCAACGCATCGGCGAGCACCTGCAGTGCCACCATCTCGCGATCGACCTTGAGCAGCGTCAGCACCACGAGCAACGCAGGAGGGAGATGTCCTAGAATACGATCTCGAGCGGCGAAGGCGTCCGAATGGGACGGCTCTGCGCCGTGGAGCAAGAAGCGAGCGATGGGAGCGGGCAAAGCACCGCTGGCGGTGATCACATTGCGCGCCCGTTCGAGCTCCGAGCGCGACAGCTCGTTGCAACGCACTTGTTCTTGCAGCCAGGGCTCGAAGGTCGCGAAGTCGAGCGCTTGCAGTTCGAAGCGTTCGGCCCGCTCACTCCACCAGCCACGTTGCGAGCAGGTGAAGAAGAGTGAGAGCCGCAGGTCCTCGGCTTGCTCTGCGAGCAGTTCGAAGCTGCGCAGGGTCTCGGGGGAGGAGAGCTCGACGTCATCCCAGAGCAAACAGCAGGCTCCAAGCCGTCCAAACGCCTCGGCGAGCAGCGCCGTTGCCCGCTCACCGCGGCACAAACGTTGGGCGAAGCTGGGTTGGGAGCGGTTCTCGTGCCCGGCGATGGCGAACTGGCAGAGCTCGAGGAGGTTTCGCAGTTGACGCCAGGGGTCGCGGGGGGAAGGCGGAGGCATGCACAGGACACGCACTCGAGCGCGCTGCAGGCTCCACTTCAAGCTCTCGAGAAGGCGCGACTTTCCGCTGCCAGGGGCAGCGATGACGCAGCCCATTGGCAGGCCTTCGCGCTCGGACGGCTTGGTGCTCCGAATGCAGAGGTCGAAGCTTTCGGCGAGCAGCAGCTCTCTGCCGAGCAGAGGGGGGTGCCCCCAGCGCGGCGGGTCTTGCTCTTCGATTTCGAGGAAACAGGCGAGCTCGTTGGCGAATTGCCGCATGCTGGGGCGCTC
Source organism: Myxococcota bacterium (assembly GCA_034002465.1). Taxonomy (GTDB): domain Bacteria; phylum Myxococcota_A; class Bradymonadia; order UBA4248; family JAVFAO01; genus JAVFAO01. The sequence goes on along the minus strand of JAVFAO010000010.1, from coordinate 16,682 downwards.
TCGAGGATCCTTGGCAAAGCATTCGTTGAGCAGGCGCTGCAAGGCGGGCTGGGCCTGTCGGATGAGCTCAGGGTGTGTGTCGAGGGAGGGCAGCGCGGGGAGCTCGCCGAGGTGAGCGCGATGCAGGGCGTCGAGGCTGTCGCCTTGAAAGGCAGGCCTGCCCGCGAGGAGCTCGAAGAGGGTGGCGGCTAGGGCGTAGACATCGGCGCTGCGCGGCTCGTCGCAGCGTTGCTGCCAGAGCTCTGGTGCCATGTATGCGGCGGTGCCGCTCAGCCCTCTGCCCTCATCGGTGGGCAAGACGCCGAGCCCGAAGTCGATGAGCCAAGGACCGCTGGCATTGACGAGGATATGGGCGGGCTTGATATCACCGTGCGCCATTCCGCTGGCGTGGACCAGGGTCAAGGTTCTGGCGAGCTTTCGAATCCAGTCGAGGATGCGCTCGCTGGCCGAGTGCGTGCGCGCAATGGTCACGCCCTCGACCAAGTCCCGCACCAGATAGGCTCCACCCTCGAAGCCGAGCTCCAGCAATGCAGGTAGGCAGGGTGCGCGGAGGGCAGCGAGGAGGTCGAACTCCCTGATCAGGGCGGCTTCGTCGGTGGCGTGTTTCAGGCGCTTGACGAGCACGGGCAGGTCCCAGCGCAGCACATCCTGCGCTCTCCAGACCTCTCCTTGGCGGCCCTCTCCAAGCCTCTCGAGCAATCGGTAGCGTCCCAGGCGAGGTGTTGTCGTTGGCATGTGTGCACGTGGAGCGTTGCCCCACCCTTTGCGCTATGGGTTGATGGAGGCTGGGCCAATTCTTACGGAAACAGCACCTAGGCTGTGGCGCTGGCGCAGTACCATTCGGCCAAGAGCTGTCATGACAGGCAAAGAAGACCCTGTCATTTTTGTCTGATAGACGAGAGCTGGGTTCTTCGTCAAGCGCGCGAGGCTATGCGGTGGTGGGGTCAATCGAACGCTTTGCCGTCGTGGAGCTGTGGCGTAGAAGGTGCATTCCGGGCTAAGGGAGACGCAGCAGCGACGTTGCAGTCGTGTGCGAGGCTTGGGCAATTTCTGATTGATGGAACAGAGAGGGCGCATGTGCTTCAAAGCATCGGGGCAAGGTGAGCGAATACAGCTGGAGCAAAGGCGAGCTGCTTCGCAGCGGGTCATGGGCCACTGGCGAATCAGGAGCTGCGTGGGGCACGCGCTCATGCTGTTCGGCGTGTTGGCAACTCTGTCCTGTGTCACTCAGCCCGATCCTGACATCCCTCAGAACCGTCCCGAGCGACCAGTCGTCAGCTACGAGACGGTACGGCTTGCCCACCCTGACGAGGCGGGGGTCGGCGGCGGCTTCGAGACGCGGGAACAGGCGATCATCGGGATCCCGTCGTTGGTGCGCACAGTGATGAATGCCAACCTGCAGGCAGTCAATGGGAGGCTTCAGGGCACGCTGGTGGCGATGCAGATGCTGCGAGAGCTCGAGCCCATTCGCCAAGACAGTGAAGACTGGGTATGGCAGGAGTGTGGCGCCAACCAAGCCTGCTCGAGTGATGTGGATTGCTGCTCTGGCGTCTGCATCGACGGCATGTGCGCGCCCACCGAGAGCTCTACCGAGATGCAGATTGCCAGCACGGCCGAACTCAGTTTCAGCTATCTATATGGCGACTTTCCGGAGGGGTCGGAGTTTCGGGAGCTGCTCGTCGGCAGCTTCGAGCAGGCGCTCGATGATGATGCATCGAGCTCGGTTCGCCGAGGTAGCGGTCGGCTCGACCTGGATCTGGGGGCGATCGAGGATGCAGCGCTCAGCGGTCGTCTCCGTTTGGCGTTTCGCAACGACGCCGAGCGGCGTCGCGTAAACGTGCACATCGGTGACTACCCGCTTCTTGGAGAGGAGGCGTTTGGCTCAATCTTCGAATACGAGCAGGAGACGTCGGGCGGGGGCTCGGTGAGCTTCCTGAGCCGGGGTGGCATGGGCGAAGAGCTGGAGCTGGTATCGGTCGCAGCGGTCTGGCTTGGCAGCGGTGAGGGTCGAGGGGCGATGCGCATGAACCTGGAGGGCATCGGTGAGCTCTATGTGGAGGAGTGTTGGGACGCGGCTGGGCTCACGGTGTGGGGCAGCACGTCGCCGATGAGCATTGGCATCGAGGGCGGCAGCGAGCAGGCCTGCGCGGCGGCGCTGCGCTCGCTGCGGCCGGTGCCCGAGCCGCGGGTGGAACCCAGTCCGGGCACACCCCAGATTCCCTGACCCTGACTCCTCCAACGACCACAAAAAAAAGAAAGGATTCCAAAGGGCTAGCCCTTTGGCGGGGCGTGGGGCAGCGCCCCACAGACAAGTCGAAGACAGGAGGCGCCGACTCGCTGCGAAGGCAGCCCGCGACGCGCAACAGGTTCAAAACAGACCCATCGCAGGCGTCACGAGGCTGCTGTGCCGAGCTATCAGCATGGGAAGGGCCCGGGTCGAGCCGCGGAAGCCTCACGTCGAGCTGCGGAGGGCTCACGTCGAGCTGCGGATAGGTCCAGGGCAGCAGGCGAAGGGGTCGCGTCGAACTGTGGAAAGGGCCGTGTCAGCCCGCGAAGGGCTCGCATCGCACTGTGGATAGGGCTGTGTCAGCCCGCGAAGGGCCCGCATCCCACTGTGGATAGGGCCGTGTCTGCAAGCGAAGGGCTCGCATCGCACTGTGGATAGGGCCGTGTCTGCAAGCGAAGGGCTCGCATCGCACTGTGGATAGGGTCGTATCAGCCCGCGAAGGGCTCGCATCGCACTGTGGATAGGGTCGTGTCTGCAAGCGAAGGGCTCGCATCGCACTGTGGATAGGGTCGTGTCTGCAAGCGAAGGGGTCGCGTCGAGCTGCGGATAGGTCCAGGGCAGCAGGCGAGGAGCTCCACACAAGCTGGCTCGAGACCTCGCTCATTCACTTGCTCGGGCACCACACTGCTGGCCTATTCCTTGACGGGCAGCACATGGATGGCCTTGACCACGAGCTGCACCTCGTCGCCGGGCTGGAGCTCGAGCTCCTCGAGGGATTCGGTGGTGAGCACCGAGGCCATCTCCGCGGGTTGGGTGATGTCGAATTTGAGCATCGACATGATCTCCCCTTTCTGAACGGACTTGACCTTGGCCGAAATCGTGTTGCGGGCTCCGTACTTCATCTCGACTCCTAGGGCTAGATGTTGTGGGCGCTTGGGGAGCGCCCTGAAATCATGGGCTAGCTTCTCGCCTACTGCTCGGCGAGCAGCTTCGCATAGCGGTCGTACTCGGAATCACCTGATGGCAGCAGCCTCGCCTCGACCATGGCAGGGCCGAGTCGATCGGCGAGCTCGTCGTCCTCGCATTCGAGACCAAACTGGATGATTTCAGCGACGATTTCGGTGCTACCAGCCTTGAAGAAGGTGCCGCTGTCGGTGTTGTAGAACCAGGCATCCAGGACGTGCGTGTCGCCATCGACGACCTGCCACAGCGAAACGAAGGCAAGCGCTTCTTCGTCCTCGCCCGAATCGATGACCGCACCGCCCTCGGGAAGCTCACCAAAGTATGCGATGACCGAGCGTTCGAGCTGTGCTTGCTCGAGCTCGCTCAATCCTTTGTGGGTCTCGAGCTTTCTTTGATTTGCGAAGCGTAATGGCATCGTTCCCTCTTCATTTCAGAACACGAATGAGAGCCGTACACGTCGGGAGCAAGGTGCCACAGGGGTAGCCTATCCATCCCTCCCCAACGCCGCGTCATTCTCACTCATTCGCAGGAGCCGGTCCAGGGGCGACAAAGTCGAAGCCAGGAGGCGAAGACTCGCTGCGAAGGCAGCCCGAAGGGTGCGTGCCACGGATGGCACGCAACAAGCTGCGCTCAGTGGGACGCTTTTTTGGCTCGGGTCGGCAAGGCGTTCCAGATTTTCAGGGTGAAGAAAAAACCAGCGATGGCGAAGGGAATGAGGAAGATGGGCCACCAAAGCCAGTTGGCGGGATCCTTGGCCGCCTCTCCGGTGGGGACCAGCTTGCCGATGACCAGCGACTGCACGGCGGTACCGAGGTAGACGAAGCCGTCTACGATGCCCACGGCGATACCCGTGTTCTTGGAGCCGCCAAAGTCGGCGGTGGCTGTGCCCGAGAGGATGCCGTGCACGGCAATGACCGCGGTGGAGATGGCGAGCGCCGCCAGCCCGGCTATCCAGATGTTGGCGTCGAGGCCCAGGCTCATCGCGACAACACCAAGAATCATGAGCGCATAGGAGACAGCGCTCATCGGTGCACGGCGCGAGTTGAAGAGCTTGTCGGAGACCCAGCCCGTGGCATTGGCGCCAATGATGCCGCAGATCAGCAGCGCCAGGCCCCAGTTCGCCGTGATGGGGAAGGTCTTGGCAAAGCCCACCTCGTTACCGAAGAGGTAGTACCAGTGCATGATCCCATTTCGCAGCACGCCCGAACAGAACTCGATGAGACAGACGTAGAGCAGCACTGGGTGGGTGAGGATTTTCTTGACCGCAGTAAACACGGGGAGACGTTTTCCATCGTCCGCCAACGAAGCCTCTGCGGTGTCGAAGTCTGCAAAGCCCGCCTCACCCGGGGTGTTTCTCAGCCAGAGGAACATGATGATCCAGAACACACCCATCAGAATCGAGGGGATGAAAAAGAGCATCCAGTTCTGGTCGACCCCCGCCTCGCCGAGCCCGAAAACCGCGGCGAAGACCGACGCAACCAGGTCGAGCTCACCCGGCTCCGCCCTGGTCGCGGCCACGACGGCATTGCCCCAGTCGAAGGCAAAGTAAATTCCCGCGGAGATGATGATGCCGAAGATGGTCGAGAAGCTTCCCCGCTCGTGCACATGAAACCAAGGAGCCTTCACCGTCACGATGGACACTGCCCCAAAGGACTGGAAGTACATGTTGCACGCATAGAAGAGCATGATCATTGGGATCAGCGGCAGGTCCCAATCCCAGTACACCCGACTATACAGCAGCACGCCGATGGCCAAGTTGGCCAAGATCGCCCCGAAGACACCAATGAGCATACCGCGGCGACCACCGTAGCGATCCACGAGCGGGCCGTTCACCAAGAACGAGACGCCGTAGACCACGGCTCCCACCGCGAAGATCTGCCCAAAGTCGTCCTTGGTGATGTCACCACCGAGGGCCTTCTGAGCCACCGTCAAGTTGTACCGCCCCATGTAGAGAAACGCGTAGGCGAGTCCCATCGGGAGCCAGTTGGCGATGCGACGAAGGCGAAACTGCCAGGAGTGGGCAGGGAGGTCGAGCGACATGGCGTCCCTTACTGGGTAACGGCGGTTGCGGAGCACCCGTGGCCGAATGGTGATACGGTCGCGATGGCGCTTACCGGGACCGTTCCAAGACAGGAACCCCTGGCAGGCCTTCTCTCGGGGCGCATCATTTCGAAGCCGGCCTCGCCAGTCAAGCAAGAATCAACCGTCGCCCGCTTTCGCCCCACAGAAACGCTCTCCACGCCTCGGTTGTCAGCCACGAGTGCTCGCCATTGAGGCAGTTTTCGCTGCGAACGAGACATTGCTGTCCATTCGAGCTAGCATGCCTAGGATTGTGGCCCTGAATGCCACTCGGATCGCCAGCCTGGTCAGTGCATGAGCTCCTCCGACGACAATTGGAACAAGAACGGCTCCCGACTCGGTGCCAGCCCAGACCCTCGTCGCGACGCCGAGGCCGCTGAACTTGGGGGAACAGGACAAGCGCCCAATCTACAAAACCTTGGGGAAACGAACCAAGCGCCCAATCGACAAGATCTTGGGGGAACAGGACAAGCGCCCAATCTACAAAACCTTGGGGAAACGGGCCAAGCGCCCAATCTACAAAACCTTGGGGAAACGAACCAAGCGCCCAATCGACAAGATCTTGGGGGAACAGGACAAGCGCCCAATCGACAAGATCTTGGGGGAACAGAACAAGCGCCCAATCTTCAAGAAATCTCCATCGAGGAGGCCCTGCGCTTCAACGCCAGCCTCAACCTCGAGGCGGCCCGTGTGCTCGCCATCCAACGTCAGCTCGGCCTCTTCGCGGATGGTCGCCTCGGCAGCGTCGAGCTCGCCCTTGCCCTCTATGCCTACCAGAGCGGACAGCCGTCTCTTCAAGCTGACGGGAAGCTTAGCCTTGCGACCCTCTCGAACCTCGAAGCCCAACCCGAGTGGCCCTTCGAGCGCCAAGCGCAGGTGCTGGGCCCCGACGCCATCAGCGCGCATTTCCGCTGGGAGCAGTTCCGCTCCACTGGCGACAACCAAAGCGTCCCCGAAGCGATGCGCGGCAACGTGCGACTGCTCTGCGAGCAGCTCGAGCAGCTCGTCGACGCCCTCGGTGCGCGCCCCATGCGTATTCTTTCAGGGTGGAGGAGCGAGTGGTGGAATCATCGCCTCGGCGCCTCTCCAAAGAGCCTTCACCTGCAGGGCCTCGCCGCTGACTTCGTGGTCGAGGGCGTGAGACCCTCGCGGGTCCGACAGGCCCTGGAAAGCCTCATCGAACAGGGTCGCATCCGCGATGGCGGCATCGGACGCTACGCCACCTACACCCACTATGATCTCCGCGAAGCGAGCGCACGCTGGAACGGCTGAGCAGCACCTCGAGCTTGCCTTCACGAGCTTTCCTCAATGCAAATGCCGCTCGACATTCCTGAGAACCCTACGGAATACTAGGACTCCACCTGGCATGACGCTTTGCCAAGGTGAGAGCCTCAGCCCCCACCCATTCCTGCTCCTTCTCCGCAACATCCCCTGCCCCAGGCCAGCGCAGCAATGTCCGTCATCCTCACCATCCAAGAACTCGAAAAAGCCTTTGGTAATCGCGTCGTCCTCGACAAGATCAGCTTCGATGTCAGGCGCGGCGAACGCATCGCCTTGGTCGGACTCAACGGCTCAGGGAAGTCGACCCTGCTCGGCATCCTCATGAACCAGGTGCAGGCCGACGATGGCCGTGTCATCCGACGCCGACGGCTGTCTGTTGCTTATGTCCCCCAAGAACCTCGCTTTGCCGACCATGAGACCGTCGATGAGGTGCTTCGCCAGGGCCTGCTCGTGTTCCACCGCATCAGCGAACGGCTCGAAGCGCTCGCCCAGCAAATCGGCGAGCTCCAAGGGCAAGAGCTCGACGTAGCGCTCGATGAGCAGGCCTCACTGCACGAGCAGCTCGCCATGGACAACGCCTGGGATCCTGCCCATGAGCTGCGCAAACTCTCTGCGGCCCTCTCGTTGCCCGAGGGCGAGCGCCCCGTCGCAGAGCTCAGCATCGGCGAACGACGACGCCTTGCCATCGCGCGAGCGCTGCTCATGCGGGCAGAGCTGCTGGCCCTCGACGAACCAACCAACCACCTCGACGCCGCCACCGTCGACCGCCTCGAACGTATCCTCCTCGAGCACCGCGGCGCGCTGCTCTTCGTCACCCACGACCGCTACTTGCTCGACAGGGTGGCGACCAGGATCATCGAGCTCGACCGCGGTCAGGCGCACAGTTACGACGGCGGTTACACCGACTTTCTCGAGAAGCAAGCCCAGCGACTCGAGAACGAAGCGGCTCGTGAACGCGACCGAGCTGCCTTCGTCCGCCGCGAAATCGACTGGATTCGACGCGGCCCCTGCGCCAGAGGCACGAAGCAAAAGGCGCGCATCGAGCGCTTCGACAACGCCGTCGCCGAAGGCAGCAAGCTCGTCGAACGAGCAGGCAACATGCAGCTCCGCCTGCCCACCGGAGGTCGCCTGGGCAAGAGCGTGCTCGAGCTCAGCGGGCTCAGCAAAACGCTGGGCGGCAAGCTGCTCTTTCGTGAGCTGGACCTGCTCTTCAAGCCAGGCGATCGGGTCGGCGTGCTCGGCCCCAACGGCATCGGCAAGACCACGCTGATGCGAACCATCTTGGGTGAGCTGCCCCCCGACTCAGGCGAGGTGAAGGTGGCGTCGAACACCCGCTTCGCATTCTTGGATCAGGGCCGCAGCAGCCTACGCGACGAGCGCAGCGTGCTCGACGAGGTCGCCGACGGCAACGACCACGTGCTGCTCGAAGGCGGTGCAGTCCACGTGCGCAGCTTCTTGCGAATGTTGCTCTTCGACGACGGCTTTGCGCAGACCCCCGTTGGCGCGCTCTCCGGCGGTGAGCGCAACCGCGTGCAGCTCGCCAAGTTGCTGCGCGCTGGCGCCAACTTCCTGATGCTCGACGAGCCGACCAACGACCTCGACGTGCTCACCCTGGCGGTGCTCGAGGACGCGCTGTGCGCCTTCGGTGGCTGTGTTCTGGTCGTCTCCCACGATCGCTACTTCCTGGACAAGGTCGCGACCCACATTCTGGCTTTTGAAGGAGATGGCCGCGTGGTTCTGCACGCCGGCAACTGCAGCGACTACCTTCAGCGGCGGGAGGCAGAGCAGAGCTCGGTGACGCCACGGGCAAAGGCGGTCGAGGCCGTGGTGCAGAGCACGTCTTGTGCGCGCAAGTTGAGCTTCTCCGAAAAGCGCGAGCTCGAGGGTATCGAGGCGCAGATTGCCGAGGCAGAACGAGCGCAGAACGAGCTCGAGGCAGCGCTGCAGTCGCCGGAGCTGTACGCCGAACGAGCCGCCGAGGTTCCGCGCTTGGTCGAGTCGCTCGCCGCGGCACAAGCGCAGGTCGAAGCACTCTACGCTCGCTGGCAGGAACTCGAGTCGAAGCGCTGAGCGAAGGGCACACGAGCCACAGCTCGTCTTGGGCGCGCATTCAACATGCGCGACGGTCGCCAAGCACGGCCGATGGTGCTAGCTTCGGCGCAGCCGTTCGGGCGACTCCTGAGAGCGGGGAGCCTGGCGAGCGCAAAGAGGACCATCGTGACTCAGATCATCATCAAAAACAAGAGTGAAATCGAGGGTATGCGCAAAGCATGCCAGCTTGCTGCGCGCACCCTTGGCGAGGCTGCCAAGCTGCTCCGGCCTGGATTGAGCACCCAGCAAATCGACGACTTCGTGCACCAGTACACACTTGCGGCGGGTGCGCGCCCTGCCCCGCTGAACTATCACGGCTTTCCGAAGAGTGTGTGCACCTCGGTGAACGAGGTCATTTGCCACGGCATCCCCGGTCCGAGGGTTTTGCAGAATGGCGACATCATCAACATCGATGTGACCTCGGTGCTCCACGGTTGGCACGGGGATGTGTCAGCGACCTTTCTGGTGGGCGAGGTGAGTGATGCGGCGCGTGCTTTGGTGAAGACCACACGTGAGAGCCTGATGTTGGGCATTCGTCAAGTGAAGCCGAGCGCGCGTATTGGCGACATCGCTGCGGCGATTCAGGAGTTCGTAGAGGCGCGTGGGTATTCGGTAGTGCGCGATTTCGTCGGTCATGGCTTGGGACGCCAGTTCCATGAACCGCCTCAGGTTCCTCACTATGGACGCCGCGGCAGCGGCGCGCGGCTCAAGACCGGGATGACGTTCACCATCGAACCCATGGTGAACGAAGGGGTATGGCAGCTCGAGATCCTCAAGGACGGCTGGACCGCGGTCACCGCCGATGGCAAACTCTCTGCCCAGTTCGAACATACGATCCTGGTGACCCCCACAGGCTGTGAGGTTCTGACCGCATTTGAGGAGCCGTTGGTGAACAGTGTCTCCATCGACGACGAAGGCCTGCGCATCGTTGACGCCACCTAGGCAAATCATCAGTTTCTTCGGAATACAGCGGTGGTCACTTCGTCGCATCGCTGCGAGCGCGCGAAAGCAGCGCTCACGGCGGTTCTGAACACAACCCAAGCAGGAATGCGTTGGGCTTGGCCGGTGTTCGTCGAACGGTGCTGAGATCATTGCTGGTCGAAGCCACGAGCAGCAGGAGAGAGGAGAGCGACGATGCGAATGCGAAGGGAAACCACGAGTGGGCAAGGCTCACAGCTCGAGCGGGCGAGCATCATTGGAATGATCCTCCTCGCCTTGGTCATGGTGGGAGGATGCAAGGAACACCTCGAGCTCCCACGAGATGGCGTCGCTGCGAACGAGGTTCAAGCGGAGGGTGTAAACGCCGAGCCAGCACCGGCTCAGACGCCAGCAGTGACACCGCCAAGCCCCTCGGCGCGCACCGAGGACGAGAAGAACACCATCGACGTCTTCCGGGCGGCCGCCCCCGCCACCGTCTTCGTGACCCAAACCCAGCTCGTGCGCAGCGGCTATTCGGCGCGGGCGCTCGAGGTCCCAGCGGGTTCGGGAACGGGCTTCATTTGGGATCGACAGGGGCACATCGTCACCAACTACCACGTGGTCCATGGCGGCTCCTCGTACAATGTCACACTGTTCAACCAGAAGTCCTACAAGGCGACGCTGGTTGGCGGAGAGCCGCGCAGAGACATCGCGGTGCTCAAGATTGAGGCTCCAGAAGAGGAGCTGACCGCGATCTTGGTGCCCGAGGAAGACGTGGCCCTGGATGTGGGGCAAAAGACCATCGCCATTGGCAACCCCTTTGGTCTCGACCACACGCTCACCACAGGCGTCATCAGCGCCCTCGGCCGCGAGGTCTTGGGCTTCGGCAAGGTGACGATCCGCGACATGATCCAAACCGACGCCTCGATCAACCCCGGCAACTCGGGGGGCCCGCTGCTCGACTCGAGCGGCCACCTGATCGGCATGAACACCATGATCTACAGTGAATCAGGCAGCTCAGCGGGCATCGGCTTCGCAGTCCCTGTCAGCACCATTCGCCGCATCGTGCCGCAGATCATCAAGACCGGCAAAGCAGAACAAGTCGGCTTGGGCATCGCTATCCTGCCAGACGACGTGGCCCGTCGCGCAGGGGTGCGCGGCGTCATCGTCCAGAGCGTGCAGGAGGGCTCACCCGCTGAGAAGGCAGGGATGCGCGGGCTGAGCACGAACCAAGGGCGCATCAGCCTGGGCGACGTGATCATCGCGATCGACGGAGCAGAGATCAACAATTACAACGACCTGTACAACACCATGGAGCAACATGTCGCAGGCGATGAGGTCAAAGTCAGCGTCATCCGCGATGGAAACGAAGTGCTTCTCGAGGTCGAGCTCTACGTGCTCCCAGACTGACGATCCAGCTCCGAGCGCACCGCGCTCAGCAAGCTCGAGGCAGAAAAGGGCTTCTTCACGAAGCTTGGACGCACCCCAGTACACTGCTCGCCGGAGAGCACGTTCTGATCATAGCCAGACATGAACACCACGCGAAGTGCTGGCCTCATCGCGCGAAGTGCCTGACACAGCTCCAAGCCGTTGGCACCCGGCATGACCACATCCGTCAACAACAGGTCCACAGATTCGACCGATCTTTGAAAGACACGTTGCGCCGTCTTGGCGTCAGATGCCTCGAGCACCTGGTACCCATGCCGAGAAAGCAGGCGGCTGGCGAGCGCACGGACTACATTGTCATCCTCTACAATGAGAATACGCTCGTGACCCCTCGGCAACTCGCCATGCTCGGGCCTTGCAACGAGCGATTCCGGCTCTGGCTGCGCGACCAGGGGTAGCAAGAGCTCGAACCGCGTTCCTCTTCCAAGCTCAGAATGAACGTGGATTACGCCTCGATTCTGCTGCACGACACCATAGACCGTGGCAAGCCCCAATCCGATGCCTCGACCGGCCTCCTTGGTGGAGAAAAAGGGCTCGAAGATGAGGTCCAAGAGCTCCGCTGGCATGCCGTGCCCCGTGTCGGCAATGCTCAGGGCTGCGTATTCTCCAGGCTCCAGGCCTTGCTGAGCCCGCAAGACTTGGTGAGCTGCGAGGGAGAGCTCGATGACGCCGCCAGCAGGCATGGCATCACGCGCATTGGTGCAGAGGTTGACGAGGATCTGATCGAGGTGGCTGGGATCGGCCCGCACCCAGAGCGGCCCTCCTGAAGGACGAAGCTCGAGACTCACTCTCTCCCCGACGATTCGCTCCAAGAGACGCTTGGACTGCCAAAGAAAGTCGTTGAGCTCCAACGTCTCGGGGGTGCATTCCTGCTTTTTGGAGAACGCGAGAAGCTGCGTCGTCAGCAGGGAGGCGCGCTCTGCGGCGCGACGGATTTCCTCGACGTCGGCCCGAAGCGCGTGTTCGAGGGCGATGCTACCGAGGAGAATCTCAGCGTATCCCATGATGCCAGTCAGCAGATTGTTGAAGTCGTGTGCCACGCCCCCAGCAAGTCTGCCAATCGCCTCGAGCTTTTGTGCCTGGAAGAGCTGTTCACGCAGCTGAGCTGCCTCCGCTTCGGAGCGTCGGATCTCGCTAAAATCCTCGAGAACAGCCTGAACTCCCGTGAGCTCGCCACCTTCACCCCGCAAGGGACGCAAGTGATAGCGCAGCAAGACCTGCTTTCCCTGCGCACCGAGCACGCGCTCTTCGTTGGTAAGGGACGAGCCCCCCAGCAGGCAGCGCCGAAAGTCCTCGGCGAGCGGACTGTTGCGAATGGCATCGGCGAGCGCTGAGGGCACGCCGGAGACATGCACCTGATCGCCGAACCCAAGCATATGGGTCAGTGCAGCGTTACACTCCGTCACCACGCCGCACTGATCGACCGTGAGAAGTCCCACAGGAGAGCTCTCGACGAGCTGTCGGTATCGACGCTCACTGTGTTGCAGGGCCGACTCCATCTTGAGCCGCTCCCGAAGATCTGCCACTAAGATGGCGAGCACGCCCTGAGAAGCCAGATAGAAGAGGGTGACTTCCACTGGGAAGGTATTGCCATGCTGAAGATGCCTGAACTCCCCAAATGCACGGTGGCGAGGCCGCTCTAGCCCTCGCTCGCCAAGCTCGAGCGCGAGCTGTGGTCGCCATGCAGGGGCAACGAAATCGAGGACGTTGTACACACCCACATCGCTGCCCGGCTCTACCCCAATGAGCTGTTGTCCACCGCGGTTGAGGAAGAGAAGCTGACCGTTCGGATGGGCGAGCGCAATGAAGATATCAATTATCTCCACCAACTCGCTCAAGATGTCGTATTCTCGCCCCTTGCGAGGGAGCGAGAGCGTAGGGGGCTCCTCTGCGCTGTGTCGCTGGGTGCGTGGCGCTGCTCCGGCGGCGAAGCGCCCCCTGAAGCGAGCGCGACTGACTTTCGCTGGTCGAACTTTCACGAGCACTCCGGCGCCGTCTTCGGAGGATTATGATCGACAGCAGTGTGAGCAGGGGAACCCTCGCGCCAATTGAAGGCTCGGCAGCAGAAGCAGTGCGCGAAGGGACGAAGCGTCGCGAGCGAGCGAAGCAGAGACTCGAGCTCACCGAGAGCTCGAGTTCGAAGCATGCTTGGGAGCACATCCAAACAGCACTCCCCAAGCAGCACTCCCAATGTAGCGATTTGTCGAGCAACTTGTCCAGCCCATGACGAAGGAATGACGGGTCCCCAGAGACGAGAGAAACTCGCGTTGTCACGAATTGCTTGACAGGCGTTGAGAGCGTCGATATAAGAGCGCTCGTTTCGCGGGGCGTAGCGCAGCCTGGTAGCGCGTCTGCTTCGGGAGCAGAAGGTCGGAGGTTCAAATCCTCTCGCCCCGATAGAAAAAAGGCACGTCACGGCGTGCCTTTTTTTTTTTGCTGCGTCGATGACGAGTGTTGCATCACCTGCACAGTCGACAAGCTGCTTTCACGCCGAAGCTATTGCTCGTGCCGCCCGTGGCTCGCCATCGTCGCGCGTGTTCCGCAGCAGATCTATTGCGCCACGGGCGTCTCGAGAACGGGGGTACGAATGGCGCGCTGAAGCTTCTCCGAAACAACGGGGTCGACCTCTCGTGCCTGTCGCTCTAGCAACACTGCTTGTGCCGCCTTTCCGCCATTCTTCCCGAGGGCATCCACAGCTGTGAGCCGAAGCTGCACGTCGCTGTGGTTTAGAAAGACCACTGTGGTCGGCACGGCAAGGTCACCAAAAGCCTTGTTGTAGGCGGATATCGCATGATGCAGCTCACGCTCAGGGGTCTCGGGACGCGTCAAGACCTGCTCGAAAAAATTCGCTGTCGCATCCTCTTGGAACCATCCCAAGGCATCGATGGCGCGCGTGCGCAACGAGGGAATGGAAGCAGGGTCTTCGTAGAGCTCGATGAGTATCGAAGCCACGTCGTCAGTGACCGCCAGAAGCTCATCACGCGTGGGGAACGAACAGTGCGCGCTCAGCAATAGCTTGATCTTCGCCTTCGGGTCCATCTCGTTGGCTTGCGCACCATTCGCTTCGTCGTGCTCATGCGAATGCGGCGGATCCTGTGCCATGGAGCTGACTCCAAGAAGCAGGAACAGAGCCAGAAAGCTCAGTGATAATGCTCGTTTCATGATGCATCTCCTCGGATTCGGCCAAGATGACGTGCCTGAGATTCACGCCGAACCCTCTTGGACAGTCTATAGCAATTTTGTCGCCACAGGAAAGGCAAAGTCCCCCAACCCCCATCGGGCAGACTCATGAAGGATGGACAGTCGCCGACACGTTGAGGGAACAGGCCGAGTGCTCCATCGACAAGAGGTCGTAAGCAGCCCTTCGCTCACTTTGGGTTGCGAGTCGGGCTGTTTGCGACCGATTCAAGATATCCTGCTTCTCGGCAAGATGGCCGGTTTCGTAGTGTTCTTGGGCTTTCTTCGAGCGAGTCAGGGCACGCTTGTGGCAGAAGGCATCATTGTGCTATCGCTTGCGCCCGAACGGCCGGTTCCTCAAAGGCACATGGCGGGTACAGGACGAGGAAGGACATGAGCAGTGCGCAAGAGCAGTTCTTCGGGCACTACGGGCCTTGGGCAATGGTCGCAGGCGCGAGCGAGGGGTTGGGGGCAGCCTGGGCTGAGGCCTTGGCATCGCGAGGGCTCAGCCTCTTGCTCTGTGCGCGACGCGAAGGGCCGTTGGGCGAGCTGGCGAGCACGCTCGCACAGCGTTACCCGGTGCAGCTTCGGACCTTGGTGCTCGATCTGAGCGTACCCGAAGACGTGGGGACGCTGCTCGACGAGGCGCAGCGCTTGGAGCTGGGGCTTGTCGTGTACAATGCCGCAGCGAGCCCGGTGGGGGCCTTTCTCCAGCAAGACGAGGCGCGTCTCGACAAGGTCTTGCAGACCAACTGCCAAACGCCCAGCGTTGTGCTTCGCCGTCTCCTGCCGGCCATGCAAGCGCGAAGGCGCGGAGGCGTGGTGCTGATGAGCAGCATGGCAGGCTTCCAAGGTGCAGAGCAGCTCGTCGCATATGCCGCGAGCAAGGCCTATCTGCGGGTGCTGGCCGAGGGTTTGTGGGCTGAGCTGCGCCCACATGGCGTGCATGTCATGGCCTGTGTGGCCGGGGCAACACGAACGCCAGGCTACCTGGCAAGTCTCGAGGCAGGCAAACGCTCACCTGGCGAGCTCGAGCCTGCCGAGGTGGTGCAGAGCGCCCTCGAAGCCCTGGGCACTGGCCCGGTGCATGTACCTGGGATGACGAACCGTGCGGCCGCTCGCTTCTTGTCGCTTCTCCCGAAGCGCTGGTCAGTGGCACTGTTTTCCTCCAACACCCGCAAATTACGCTCGGAAAGGTCATGAACCGAGAAGGTCGAGCTCAGGGTAAGGCGTTAGTGGGACGTGATTTGAGCCGGAGGGCTTCACTGCTCTGGATCGCCGTGGGCTATCTGTTGGCCTGTGGGCTCGGGGTGGTGGTC
Source organism: Myxococcota bacterium (assembly GCA_034002465.1). GTDB lineage: Bacteria > Myxococcota_A > Bradymonadia > UBA4248 > JAVFAO01 > JAVFAO01. The sequence goes on along the minus strand of JAVFAO010000010.1, from coordinate 1,181 downwards.
TTGGGGTGGCTGGAAGGACCAATCTGGAATCGACTACTCTGGGCTGATGTTGCGGCAACGGGGCTGGTCTTTGCCTTCAGCATGGCGATGGACAACTCCAGCGTCTACGACCCCTACTGGAGCGTCGCACCGCCACTCTTTGCGTTGGCCTTCTGTCTCGACGTCGGGGGATGGAGCGCGCGCCAGGTCGTGCTGCTCACGCTCTTGACGCTGTGGGGCGTGCGGCTGACCTGGAACTGGGCGAGCGCTTGGCGTGGTATGCGTCATGAGGACTGGCGTTATGTGGCTTTCCGACAGCGCTTCCCTAGGTCCTATTGGCTGGTCAGCGCGTTGGGTATCCACCTCTTTCCGACGCTCATGGTGGCGCTCGCCTCGAGCTCGATGATCCCTGCGTTGACCGTGCTGGAGCGAGACTGGTCGATGCTCGACCTGCTGGCGACCTTGGTCCTGGCAGGAGCGCTGGTGCTGGAAGCGACGGCAGACCTCCAGATGCGCGCGGGGCTTCGGCAGAGCAAGCCCGGTGAGGTCTGCCGCAAAGGTCTCTGGTCGTATTCTCGACACCCCAATTATGTTGGTGAAATGGGGATCTGGTGGGGTCTTTGGCTCTTTGCAGTGTCGGCTGACCCGAGCTGGTGGTGGACGCTCTTTGGACCCATGGCCATGACTGCAATGTTTCTCTTCATCAGTATTCCGATGCTCGAGAAGCGACAGCTCCAACGCCGACCAGAGTACGCCCGCTATCAGCGAGAGGTCGGCATGCTCTTCGGCCGTCGTTCGCTCGCCCCCTCGAGCCACTGAGGCGAGCGTTGAATGCGCCCGGCCAAGTGCCAGGCATGGCATACAAAGCGGCGAATGCCGGTCGCGACGAAGAAGAGCAAGGATTCCAGAGGGCTAGCCCTTTGGCGGGGTGTGGGGCAGCGCCCCACGAAGACAACCGTCGAAGGCCGACTGAAACGCGAGCCCGAAGGGCCCGCATCAGCTCGAGGGAGGGACAAGCGCTGGGCAGCGACCGAGCGTGACGGCTTGCGCCGGTGAGTGCCCGTGGTCGCTCACTTTTTCTTGGACTTGGACTGCGTGGACTTACGCGCCGGAGCCTTTGAGCCCTTGGTGCCCGCCGTCTTCTTTTCGGGCTTCTTCTCTTCAGCCTTCTTCTCGGGCTTCTTCTCTTCAGCCTTCTTCTC
>JAVFAO010000009.1:0-46023 GCA_034002465.1 Myxococcota bacterium | reverse complement strand
GCGCCTTGGCTTGCTCGATCACGAACGTCACCTTTGCGTCGCCATCGCGGGCTACCCGCTCACGGCCATCATCGACGGCATCGCTATCTTCGAGGCTAAACGCAACGCCAAGACACTGCCCGAAGGTGTTGACGGCCGCTACCTCCTTGGCATCGTCCGCAACCTCAGCAGCCAACTCGAAGGCGAGCAGCTCGCGCGCAGGCTCTTCGCTCTTCGCCTCGAAGCACGCGACGCCATGCTCACCGCGCTCGTGGCTGAGCGCGGCCAGCTTTGCGCCAACAGCGAGCACCCCATCGACGACTGTATTGACCGAGCTCTCGCTGTCCAAAGCCCGCTCGAACGCAGCTTCTGGCTCGACACCGCCGCCACGCTGCTTCGTAACGCAACACCAAGCGAACATCAGTCCTTGTTCGAAGATGCTGCCAGAAGGCTCGAGGCAAGCTTCAGAGTCAGGCCTCGGGAACGACATGACGCCGTCCGCCAGCTCGCCGACCAAGTCGTTTTGTTGACCTAGCCGAAGGTCCATCTGACCCGCTCGAACACCGAACTACTGCTCGTCGCGAACTGAACGGGCTGGAAGGTGTCAGCCCACGGTCCGTGAGCTGGCACCTGACAAGCATGTGTCCGCTGAAGAACCGTCAACGCCGGTCCAACGCAAAGCAACGTCAGCTGTCAACAGATCAACGGTGGGCTGACACATGACACCTCGACGCCTGTCCGCACTTATTGACTGGTAGTTGGTTGACAAGCGCAGCTAATCGTAGCCCACAGCTCGCCTGATTCCGCGCTCTTAGGCGCGGCCCCATTGAAGCCGGTGATGAGGTCGGGGATCAAGGTGTGCGAGACGGTTCTGATTCCGCGCTCTTAGGCGCGGCCCCATTGAAGCGCCTTCCATGGAATCCAGAGAGGGCGCAAGTCTGACGTCTGATTCCGCGCTCTTAGGCGCGGCCCCATTGAAGCCGCAAGCAGTCGAGAACGCAAAGGGCTTCACAGTCGACTGATTCCGCGCTCTTAGACGCGGCCCCATTGAAGCGGGTTGCTTGTTGCGCAACCGAACTAAGCATGTGACTTCTGATTCCGCGCTCTTAGGCGCGGCCCCATTGAAGCCGTGCCAGGCTCAACTTTTCAAGACAGGTTAGCCCAAACTGATTCCGCGCTCTTAGGCGCGGCCCCATTGAAGCACACAGCACAAAGCGGTGCCCGCCACACCCCGCCCAGAAGCCTAGCTCTGCGCCCGTCTCGCTTGCCCGGCAGCGGCGCTGTTGTCATACTCTAGGGGCTGCTCGAAGAGAGCATCCAGGAGACTGCCCCATGACAAGTCTTGACCCGCTCACGAAGTCGAGCGTTGAACCCGCACGTCGAGGACTACTCTCGCCCACGCGGTGTTGAGCCCTGCGGACCCTGGCCGGTCCGGACTGCTGATGTTTCTGCTGGTGCTGCTCTTTCCTCTGGTGTCGCTGGCTTCTCCGCCCCAGCTCGTCGTCGTCACTGGAGTCAAATCTCTGGAGCTGAGCGAGGTGCTCGAAGCCATGGGCGAAGCGCCCGCCCAGGATGCCGCTCGGCAGGCCTGGGGAGAGGCTGCGGTGCTGCGCATCGAGAGCCTCTACCATCGCCAGGACTACGCCTACGCCCGCGCCTGGTTCGTTATCGACGAAGCCAATCGTGCCCTCTTCGACGTGGACGAGGGGGTCATGGATCGGATCATCTTCCGCGGCATCAACGCATACGACGCGCTGGTCTATCGGGTCGTGCTGAACCTGCCCAACAACGTCTTTCATCGCCCCACGCTCGAGAGCGCCCTGGAGGAACTGAAGCGCAAGTATGGCATCCTCAACATCGAGTACCGGGTCGACGACGTCGACGAAAGCGCGCTCAGCGTACCCTCGCCGCTTGGTATCGTGGCGCCATTGCGCGAGCTCAACATATTCGTGCTGGGCAGCGAATCGTTTGGCGTGGGATTCGCCATGCCTCTGGATGCCACCTACGGTCTGCTGCCCCGCGTCGGGTTTCGTTTTCGAGACCTGCTGCTGGACGACGATCGATTCGGCAGCAAACTGGAGCTGAGCATCCCCTATCGCCGCTACTTCTTCGACGCCAAACCCAAGTTTCAGTGGGTCCGAGGCTTCGCGGGCGTGCTGTATCGCTTTCCGCCCTTTCTCGAAGAGCTGCTCAGCAGCGCCATCGAGCTCGACGTCATGCTCTCGAACAACGCCCGCGCCGACGTCGGACTGGACGGCTACTACTTTTTTCGAACCAACCACTTCGGCAAACTCAATGTGCTCCTGCGGGCATTGACGCTGAGCCTGGCGCTGGGCATCAGCTACTCACAGCTCTTCGCGATCACCGAGTCACAGGCTGCGACGGTCTTGCCGAGTGTCGACGCCAGCGTGCTGCGGTACGCCACTGGTCTCACGGCGCGCTATACGTTCTTTCCCGACGCTACCCGGCTCGACCTGCTGAGCGATTTGGTCTTCGGCGGGCAGCTCGCCGTAGACAGCGCGGCTCGCCTCTTCCTGGAGCTGCAGAGCAAGCTGCAATACGTCATCCGAATTGGCCCCCACGACTTCATCCTCCGCACTCAGATCATCTACCAAGCCGGCGCGGTGCACGTGATCGACGAGCAGCAACTGGGAGGCAGCTATCAGAGGGTGTACTTCGGCGGCCGCTATTGGGTCCGTCAAGCCGCGTGGCTCGAGTTGGCCGTGCGCCTGGCGTTGTGGCGGGACAAAATCAAGCTCGGCGTGTTCAACGACCTGACGCTGTTCATGGATCGCAGCCACTTACCCGAACGATTTGCGCTCGCCGAAGGATTTGGACCCAGCCTGCACTTCGTCTTCTTCGATCAGTTCGGTCTCGACCTCTACTATGGCTTTGGCTTCGCGCCCAGCGGCTTCGATCACAACCTGTCGCTCAGTCTGTATTCTCTGTACTGAGGTGTGCAAAGGGGGCTGGTGTGCAAAGGATGCTGGCTCAGGATTCTGGTCGCTTCGAGGTGGTGTCCATCCTACAGGTGGAGGTCCAACAGGCGTCCGTTCGCCATCTTGCTCGTTGCCCTACTGCTCCGAAAGAGCTCCTTCCCAAGCGCAGAGCGGGTCGTGAATCATGCTTCTCGCTCAGGGCGCCGAGCGCTGCAGCCTCACCGTCTGATTCCGCGCTCTTAGGCGCGGCCCCATTGAAGGAGGGTGTCGAAGGCGTGGACAGAGACCGAGGCGCATTTGATTCCGCGCTCTTAGGCGCGGCCCCATTGAAGGACCGACGCCGCTGTGCATCAGCACCATGCCGACGGTGACTGATTCCGCGCTCTTAGGCGCGGCCCCATTGAAGGTTCGGCGTCATCGTCGGCCCCATTGAAGGGCGAGGTCGAGAGACTCGAGGTTCCTTTCGAGGATGGCGTCCATGGCTTCGAGCTGCTCGACGAGCTTCTCCTCACGCGCTCACGCAGCCGCCAGCGCGCGGCCTTACGTACTGCTTCATGTTCGCAGGTCCGTCTCGGGCGCTCCGCTCCACGCTGCGATGACCGTCTGTGGCGTTCGCGGGCTCAGCTCGCCAGCCACTCTCGCGCGCTTCTACCCAGGTGGAAGCGGCAGGCCCGAATACTCTGCCGCGTCGCTGTCGGCTTCTGGCGAAAACGCCGCGCCCATCGCGCTCCCAAGTATTTGCTTGCACGAGACCTCGAAGCTCGCTCTGATGTCTCTGTGGCCATGCAGGCCACCCAACCCCCTGGAGCCGAACATGCCCAAGGTATCCCTGGCTTCCTGGCCACCCTCTCTGACCCTTCTCGTGGTGCTCAGCCTGCTGGGAGCCCTGCTCGTCGCCTGCGACACCGACGAGGAGAAGACCGACGCGCTCTGCACCACCAACGCCGAATGCGAAAAGCAGTACGGTTCCGGATGGATGTGCGGCGAGTACCAGGGCAAGATGCAGTGCGTGACCGCAGATGGGCCTGACGCGTTCGTCGACCAGGACAGCGACGAGGAGGTCTCGTACTGCACGACTGACGCCGATTGCACCACAAAGCACGGTCCCGGATGGTTTTGTCAGGAGTTCTCCGGCAGGATGACTTGCGTCACCTCTGATGAGCCTGACGCGTTCGTCGACCAGACCAGCGACGGCGAGCTCGTCGAGAGCTGCCCCGACTGCGTCGCCTGCGGCGACGACAAGTGCCAGAAGCAAAGCGAGTACTGCGAGGTGTTCAGCGGTGGTGCCGAGCCCACCCAGAGCTTCACCTGTACCGCCATGCCTGCGGCGTGCGGCGGCACCCTCTCGTGCGCCTGTCTCGAGAGCGGCGGCGCGACCTGCACGGAGAACGAGGGCGAGTTTACGGTGCACTTCATGGCACCGTGACTCAGCTCCTGGCCCGACGTCGTGACGTAGCCAACGCCAGACGAATGAGCGCTTGGGCCGTTGTTGTAGGCAAGGCGAGCTCGGTGCGATACCCGCTCGAGAGCGAACCTGGCGAGGGGCAGCAATCTGCTGAGTAGTACGGTTGATTCGGAATACGGACACGGGGTAGACTTCAGGGCCTCGCCCCCACGTGGGCGCCACTCAACCAAGGAGCCACCTATGCTGCGCCTTCTCCTCCCCCTCCTCGCCGTACTGCTGCTGAGCCTGCCTGCGCTCGCCAAAGCCACCTGCATGACCTCCTGTGAACTCCAGCTCGTCGACGCGAGCTGCAATCCGCTCAGCAACACCGAAGCGCCCAGCCCGTTCTACCTCACCGGACCCTGCGAGGAGCAATGCTGCGCGGGCGGACCCGACTGCTCGACCAACCCACAACCCCTCAGCTCCGAAATGCTCATCATTTCGTCCTCGAGCGCCTCGACAGAAGCGGTCATCGAAGACGTCGCGTCGGGCTGCGGCGAGCACAAGCTGCTCCGCGTCTCGGGGCTCGACGCTGGCGACTACTCGATCCGGGTCCAGTTGGGCATCGGCTCACTGTCGGTCACCGTGGCCAACCCCGTGAACACTGCCGAGGATGAGCGCAAAGACGACGACTCTGGCTGCTCGACCATGGGCGGCTCGACCACCCTGCCCCTGTGGCTACTCCCGTCCGCCCTGCTGCTGCTGCTGCGCCGCCGGTGGCCTCGAGGCGTGGCCCGTTGAGGCGAGCTGCGCGCGCTTCTGCGAATGCTCCCGCGCCTCGAACGCGACCAGCAATTGTAGCTGTCGAGCATTCGGTGCCCGAGAGCGAACGAATCCCAAAAGAAAAGGGATTCCAAAGGGCTAGCCCTTTGGCGGGGTGTGGGGCAGCGCCCCACGAAGACAAAGCACATCCTGCTCAATCGGGCTGCTGCACTCGCCCCATGAACAGGATCGACCCCGTCTCATCATCACAGAGCAGAAAGAGAAACGGATGATCCGCCCGAAACTCCGGCGTTGGAGGCGACTCAACGGCCCTGCGCGTCTTCATGACCACCGCCGTGGCGGCCGCCGCCTCGGTCCCCTCCTCGTTCACCTCCACGAAGACCTTGTGCAGCACCGCCGAGATGTAGAGCCCACGACGCCCCGTCATCCCCGAAAAGTCTGCGCTTGCCTCAGAAAACGCGCTCGGCATGCCCAGCGCCTGCAGCGCCTCGCCCAGAGAAAACGTCGACTCCAGCCGGAAACGCGGCAACCACAGCTTCACCTTCTCCTTCGCCCCTAGCCCCATCCACTTGCTGAGCAGCTCCGCATCCAGCTTCGCCTCCAACGCCCCCAGCCCGTCCTTCGCCTTTGGCAGCACCAGCAGCATCGAAATGCCCTCGCCACGGTACGGCAAGGACACCAGCTGAGCGTCATCCGTCTCGCCATAGCGCATCTCGCCTTTGCGAAACATCATCTTGACCTCGACCTCACCCGTTGGGGCAAAAAAACTCGCCTCCTGCGTCGCCTTCGGATCGAATTCCACCAACCAACTGCCCTTGAAATAGACCGCGTTGGTCAGCACCAGCCGGGTCAGCGGGCCCAGGTCGCCCGCAGCGAGCAGGTCCTTGATACGGTCCTTGGTCTGCGCCTCGATCCAGGTGTTGATGGTCTTTGCAGCCTTGGCCGCGTCCGAAAAGTCGAGCGCCTCGAGCTCGGCACCGTAGCCCTCTCGCGTGATGCGCAAAAACTCCGCCTCGAAGACGTGCCCCGTCATCCCCCAGAGCCGGTTCGCGATGTTGAGCTCGACACCATCCGCTTCGCTCGCCTTTGCCAACTTCGCCTGCAGCTCGGCGAAGGCCTCGTGCACCGCCTGCTGCTCCGAGCCAAAGCCCAAGACCGAGCGCATCTCCTCGGCCGTCTCCCCGCGCGCTCCCGCCCAAGTCATCGCCAACGCAGTGGAGACGCTGAACGGCGAGAGCGCCACGTTGCCCTCTGCCTTCGCCACCTCTCGATACAGCTTCACGGCAAAGGCGGTGTTCCCTTCCTCGACGCTGCTCGGCTCACCTGCCCAAGCAAAGGGCAGCAGCACAGCGCTCAGCAAGAGGACCATCGCCAAACCAACGAGTCCTCGAAAACAACGAGAGAATCCTGTGAAATCAGCGTTCTTCATCTTCCCTCCCAGGGCTTTCTCCACGACGGAGTCGTCGCCGCCACCCTATCAACGCAACGCGCCTCGAACGCTATCACAAGTCTCCGGAAATTGCCGAGCGGCACGTTTCGGGAAGCTTTCAGCGCTGAGCTGCATTAGAGAGTGGGCGCAAGCGAGTCCGATGCACACTGCGACAGAGGAGAGCGAAACCATGAATCATGCTTCAACGTTCCCGGTGTTCACTCTTCTGCTGTGCTTGCTCTTCCCCTCCACCGCTCTGGCCCAAGACACCGTCGAGCCCGTCGCTGCTCGAGAGAGCGACGACGCCGCAAGGCTCGTCCTCGAGCTCGACCCCTTCGGCGCGCTTCCCGTCTGCGCCAAGGATTGCGAACTCCAGGTCTGCGTGACCGAGTTTACGCCCTACCTCATGAACTGCGGCAATTGGTATCAGCTCAGCTTGCGTCTGAACACCGGCGACGACGACGCCGAGGTGCTCAGCTATCGACTCGGTGATGGGAGCTGCACCGCGCTTCTTGCGAGCGACCAAGGGTGGCTGCTGGACCACAAGCTCGGACACGCCTTGAGAGCCAACTTCGAGGGCGGAAAGCTACGCCTTCTCGTATACAAGGACAGCGCGGGCTCTGACGCGTTGGAAGAGTAGCAGCCACCTCCTGAACCCGCCGCTCGAAGCCCGAAGCCTAGAGATGCCAGGCCTGTTCAACGATTTGGAATACGAAAACTGCTGCCTCGTAGGTCGCCATGGGCTTCACCGTCGTAGCTCTACTGTCACGCCCACTCGTGAGCGGACCGATGCAGCAATCCCGGAGTGAGCCCATGCAAAGCTCGACAGCCCATCGCTACCCACCGAGCGCGAGGCGATTCCATGTTCGTCCAACGCATCTGCTCGTTTTCGCCGTCACCCTCTTGCTCGGCTGCAGCACGGCCCCGCGCGAGGCGCGAGCCCAAAATGACGATGGTCGCCAGGCGTCCCTCACGGTCAGCGTCAGCGGCTTCGAGAACGCCAACGGGGTCGCTCGGATCGTGGTCTACGACGCGCAGGGCAGCTTTCCCAGGCCCAAAGGCAGCGCGCGAGCGAGCAGCGTAGAGCGCATCGAGGACGGTCAGGTGCAGGCCAGCTTTGCCGAGCTCCCCCTGGGCGACTATGTGGTGTTGGTGTTGCACGACGCCAATGACAACGACGAGCTCGACACCAACTTCCTCGGGATGCCCCAAGAGGGCTACGGCATCTCGAAGAACCGCTTCACCTCCGTGGGTGCACCCGACTACGAAGAGGGCGCCTTCACCTTGCCCCCCGAAGGCAGCAGCCTGGCAATCGAGATGAAGTACTGAGCGCAAGCCGACCAAGGAGCTCAGAGGCGAGGCGTCTTGCTACTCAGTTGCCCCTGCAGTCGCGCGACATGCTCCGCATCGTCTTTGGAGAGCCGAGTAAACAGCTCGTCCACCGACGAGGTCGCCGCGCTCACCAACGTATCTGCGTGACAAAGCCGCGCCAACGCCTCGATATCGATACATAGCCGCAAGACGTCTGCCACAGTCAGGCTAGGGTCGGAGGCCGACGCGATACGCTCTCGAATGGCTGCGTAGTTGGCCATGAGGTCGTCGAACGACACCTTGGCGACCACCTTGGTATCACCATGACGCACGAGCCGCTGCTGCAGCTCGAGCAGCTTGGCGTGGTTGAACTCCTCCTGGGCCAAACCCGACCAAAAGGCTCGGGTCGGCTCGTCGGTGGAGCGGCTCGCAAGCTCGTCGTAGCACGCTGCAAGCTCGAGCTCAACGGTCCTGGCTACGTCAAAAATCTTCAATAGTTCCGATGATTTCAACATGGACCCCCCAAGCTCGCCTCACGGCCCCCAAAGACCCATCTGAGCTTCGCACGATCCCGCAGCCACATGCAAGCCACTCTCACAGCGCCAGCAACAGCGGAAACAGGGAGCCGGGCTGAACGTCAGCATTTCCCAACCAACCCAATCCAAGCGCAGGAGTGCACAAAGCGCAGATAAAGCAGTTGAGTCACGGCTCTTTCTAGTGCTATGACGATCACCAGGGTGCCTCGACACCAGGTTTCCACTCCACCGCAAGGCGCGACAAGAGGAACGAAACATGAAGAGCAACTACATCGGTACCTCCGCCCCACGCATCGATGCGGTCGAGAAGGTCACCGGAGAAGCACGCTTCGTCGCCGACCTGCACCTTCCGGGGATGGTCCACGCCAAGCTCGTCCGCTCCCCTCACGCCCACGCCCGCATCGTCTCCATCGACACCAACGCGGCCCGTGCCATGCCCGGCGTGCTCGCCGTCGTCACCGGCGCCGATATGCCCTGGTGGATCGGCGAGTGCGTCGTCGACCAACGCGCCCTCGCCGTCGACAAGGTACGATACCCCTGGGAAGGCGTCGCCGCCGTCATCGCCGAGACCGAAGAACAAGCCATCCTTGCTGCCGACAAGATCAAGGTCGAATACGAACTGCTACCCGCCGTCATCGACGTGCGAGATGCCCTCAAAGCCGACGCGCCGCTCATCCATCCGGACATGGCCTCCTATCACTTCGTTCCAAACTTCTTCCCAGAACACGGAACCAACGTCTTCCACCACTACACCATCCTCGAAGGTGACGCCAAGGCCGCCCTCGCCTCTGCAGACGTCGTGCTCGAACAGGAATACGAGTTTCCGCTGCTCATGCACGCCCAGCTCGAAACCCACGGCTGCGTCGCGCGCCAGACCAACGACGGACGCTTCGAGCTCTACGCGAGCTGCCAGTCCCCCTTCATGATCCGCACGGTCCTCGCCGAGGCCTTCCACCTGCCTCGGCACATGATCACCGTCCGCGCCGGCTACATCGGCGGCGGCTTCGGCGGCAAGTCCGACGCCACCATCGAGCCGCTGACCTGCGCGCTCGCCCGCTTCGTGCCCGGACGTTGGGTCCGCTTCGTCCTCTCACGTGAGGAGAACCTCGCCGCCTCCGTCATCGGTCGCGGCTTGCGAGGACGCTTCCGCGTCGGCGCCAATCGCGACGGCAAGCTCGTCGGCGCCCAGATCGACCTCGACCTCGCCGCCGGCGCCTACGGCTGGACCGCCATCAACATCGTCCCCTGCGCCGGAAACACCGCCACCGGCCCCTACCACTTCCCCACGCTCGAAATCCACACCCGCGGCGTCTACACCAACACCGCACCCGTCGGCGCCTACCGCGGCTACGGCCACCCCGACTCGCAGTTCATGATGGAACGCCACATGGACCTGCTCGCAAGGGCTCTCGACATGGATCCCGTCGAGCTGCGCCTCAAAAACATCTACCGCCACGGCGAAAAGAACTCCCTCGGACAGCGCATCGACCGCAGCTTCGGTGATCTCGAAGGCTGCATCAACGCCGTCGCCAAAGAGCTCGGCATGGGCACCGGACCGAGACCCGCCGGAGACCCGCCCCCAGACGCCCGAAAGGTCCGCGGCGTCGGTCTCGCCTGCCTCATGAAAGCGCCAGGCATGGCCACCAACGCCTACGAAAGCTGCCTGCTCAAGTTCAACGAAGACGGCACCGTCCACGTCATCTCCTCCTTCACCGACATGGGCCAAGGCACCCACACGGGGGTGCGCCAAATCGCCGCTGACATCATGGAACTTCCGCTCGAACGCGTATACATCCCTCGGGTCATCGACACCGACTTCTCGCCCTACGACTGGCAGACCGTGGCGAGCCGCTCGACCTGGATGCAAGGACGCGCCATCGCTCACGCCTGGAAGCGCGCCAAGCGCGAGATGATAGAGACCTGCGCCGCCGTGCTTGGCGTTGAAGAGGCGGAAATCGAATACGAGAACGGCGTCTTCTTCGTCAAGGACCAGCCCGAGCGCGCGCTCGAGCTCGAGCAGGTCTGCCACGGCTACGTCCATCCCGACGGCCACGTCGACGGCGGCCCTGTCGTCGTCTCGGGCTACTTCGTGCCCTATCAAACCTACGCCGATCCCACCACAGGCCAGGGAAACATCGCCAGCTCCTGGACCTTTGGTTGCCAGGGCGCAGAGATAGAGGTCGACCTCAGAACCGGGGAGCTCACGCCGCTGCGCATCGTGACCGCCCTCGACGTCGGCAGGGTCATCAACCCCACCCTCGCCAACATCCAGGTCGTCGGCGGCGTCGTCTTCGCCCTGGGCGGTGTACTCAGCGAGACCACCATTCACAGCGCCGCCGGCGCCGTGCGCAACCCCACCTTGACCGACTACAAGGTCCCCACGCCCGAGGACTGTCGAGACATCGACTTCCCCACCTACCTGCTGGAAACCCCCGTTCCAGGCGACCCGGTGGGTACGCGCTGCATCGCCGAGCACCCCTCGGTCGCCGTCGCCCCGGCCCTCGTCAACGCCCTCTCCGACGCCGCCGGCGTCGAGTTCTACGACCTGCCACTGTCGGCCGAGCGCGTCCTCGAAGCCTTGACGCGGAAAGGAGGAAGCCGTGCTTAGACCCTTCGCCTATCACAGGCCGACCAGCATCGACGAGCTCGTCGAGCTGCTCTCCACCATCAAAGACTCCTGCGTGCTCGCCGGGGGTACAGATCTGCTCGTCAAGCTTCGCGAGGGCAAACACGTCCCCCCAGCCATCATCGACCTCAAGCGCATCCCAGAGCTCGGCAAGCTCAGCCGCGAGGGCGACACGCTCGTCATCGGTGCACTCGCCACGGTCACAGAGCTCCTCGAATACCCTGGGCTGGCCGATGAGCCAGGGCTCGACTTGCTGCGCGAGGCCGCCGCCGTCTTTGGCTGCCTGGAGATCCGCCACCGCGCCACGATCTGCGGCAACATCGCGCACGCCTCGCCTGGCGCAGAATACGGCTCCTGCATGTACGTGCTCGAGGCCACCGTGGTCATCCATGGGCCCTCTGGCGAACGCACACTGCCCGTCGCCGAGTTCTACAAAGGCCCCAACTGGAACGCCCTGGAGCAAGGCGAGTTCCTCAAGGCCCTGCGCGTCCCCATCCCACCCAAGAGCGCGCGCTCGAGCTACATGCGCCGCAGCCGCGTCAAGGGTATGGACCTCGCCGGTCTCAACCTCGCCATGCTCGTGCTCAACCCCGACGACCCCGCCAAGCGGCAGCTCAGGCTCGCCATGGGCGCCGTGCACAAGGTGCCCATGCGCGCCCCCGAGGTCGAGGCCATGCTCTCGGGTCGCCCCATCACCGCCGAGCTCATGGCCGAGGCCAAACGCGCGCTCAGCGACAGCATCAACCCGCGCCCCAGCTCACTGCGCGCCTCACCGGCGTACAAAAAGGCCATGGTTGCGCACCTGGCAGAGAGCGCGCTCGAGAAGCTCCTGCCCCGTTTCCCCGAGGAGGTGGCCCCATGACGGAGCACCTGATCAACCTGAAGGTCAACGACAGCGCCGTCACCATCCGGGTACCGGCACATCGCACGCTGCTCGAGCTGTTGCGCGACGTCCTCGGACTGACCGGTACCAAGGAGGGCTGCGGCAACGGCGAGTGCGGTGCCTGCACCGTGTTTCTGGACGGCACGCCGGTGCGCGCCTGTCTGATCCTGGCGGTCGAAGCCGACGGCTGTGAGGTGCAGACCATCGAGGGGCTGTCGCAAGGAGGCTTGCGGCCCATTCAGCAGGCCTACGCCGAGACCGGCGCAGTGCAATGCGGCTTTTGCACCCCTGGCTTCGTCATCGCCGCCGAGGCGCTGCTCAGGAAAGACCCCAACCCCAACGATGACGCGATCAGCGCCGCCTTCAGCGGTCACATCTGCCGCTGCACCGGCTACACTTCGCTCTTCGAGGGCGTCAGGCTCGCCGCCAAGAAGATGCGTGTCGGGGAGCGCGAGTAGCCGCGAGTAGCCTCTGTCTGGCCGTCTCGGCCCGAGTCCGGAAGCTTGGGGCCACAATATCCGACCAAGGAGCTGCGATGCGTGCTTTGCTGCCCTTTTGCTGCGCTCTCCTCGTTCTTTGCTTCGCGGGCGCTGCGGACGCGAACGACAGCGTCTTTGGTGGATGCACTGCCCTGCTTCTGGATACCGGCGAAGCGTCCTCCTGCGCTCCACGGAAGCACGAGCAGATTGCGCTCGAATCGGTGAGCCTGCGCTTCGTGCTCGAAAATACGGGCCTTTGGTGGATGGATTGTCGTTGGAACGTCTTTGGTCGCTATCAGCTTCACAACACCAGTGACGAAGCCATCTCCATCACCGTCGGCTTTCCCATCCTCGAGACTGTCGTTCCGGGAGAGCCCAGATCAAAACAAGACGAGGAGCACTTCTACGAGCTGCTCGTCGATGGGGAGGCGACAGCGTTCACCCGTTTCGACCCGAGCAGCCAGGGCGATGAGGCTGCCCAACGCTCTGCGCATCTCTCGAACTATAGCGCCGTTTACCTCAGCGAGCTGACGCTGCAACCCCACCGCAGCTACATCCTCGACCACCGCTACATCCATGACGAGGGCTTCACCAGCCTGTATGACGCGGAGCTTTTTTACATTCTCACGACTGGCGCCAATTGGAAAGATGGGCAGATTGGCTCGATAGACATTGAAGTCGACTTTGCCGGGCCCGTTATCCCCTGCATCTCGTGCACCTTGAAGGGCGCCCGCTACGATTCCAAGCGCTTCGTGCTCGAGTGGTCTGCAAAAGATTGGCACCCCGACCAAAACCTCGAAATTCGGTACCTGACGCTCCAACGCGCACTCTTCAACAACAATCCAGGGCCGGGCATCCCGTTCATCGAGGCGCTCGACCCTTGGCACGTTCGGGCGGCGGAAGTTCCGCTGCCCACGCAGGAGGATTTCTGGTTTTTTTCTGGAGACGAGCGCGCGAGCAAGCCCATGCCGGTCGGGGATGACTGCGACATGTGGATCACGTACGACCCCGACCTGCTCGTTCCCACCACAAGCCCTGGACGGCTCGAGCCATCCCAGCTTCGCAGCGCCGCCACCGCGCTGCTCTTTCTCGAGCGGGAGTGGGAGCGACGAGCGAGTGGGGGCAAAGTCGAAGAGCCCGAACGCCCAGATGAGCCGCCACTCCAGTGCCCTCTGCATTACCTGGCGCTCGCGCCGCTGCTCGAGAAGCTCTGCGATGAAAGCTGGACCGAGAGCGACGAGCTCGAGCTCGAGTCCATGCTCTCCCAGGGGAAGCTAGGGCCCAAAGACCTACCATTTCTCTTCAACATCTATGGCGCGATGAGCGGCTACAGCTTTCAGGACCCAGCGCTCGAGTCTTTCTTCCAAGCTGAGCAGGACCAGGAGCTGTGCAGACTGCCAGCGAACTGTGAAGCCCGGATTGCATCGCCCACAGCGCCGGAGAAGATGAGCAAAGCGAGCAAAAAGGCACGCGATGGGCTTCGGGCCGTCTACGATCGCGTCAAGGACGACGTCCAACCTGAGCTGCAGGGCTTGGGCAAATACGTGGAGCTCAGCGCGGGTAGCTTCAGCATGGGTTCGACATTGGGCGACGCTGACGAATACCCCCACCCAGTGACCATCAGCTATCCCTTTGCAATGAAGGCCACTGAGGTCACGCAGGGCGAATTCCTCTCCCTCATGGGCTTCAACCCCTCCTATCATCAGGACTGTGGTCTCGATTGCCCTGTGGAGCAGCTCACGTTTCGTCAGGTCCTCGCCTACTGCAACGAGGCAAGTCGACAAGCCGGTTTGGACCCCTGCTACAGTGGACTCGAGTGCGTTCTTGGGGAGGATGGTCTCTACAAATGTGAGTCCATTGCGTTCAAAGGGCTGAGCTGTATGGGGTTTCGCTTACCCACCGAAGCTGAATGGGAGTATGCAGCGCGCGCTGCGAGCGAGGAGCAGCCCGCTTTGGACAGCGTCGCGTGGTATTGGGATAATGCGAGCTTTGCTCCGCACCCCGTGGCGAGCAAGCAGCCCAACCCGTGGGGCCTGTACGACCTGCAGGGCAACCTGTGGGAGTGGGTGAACGATAACTGGGGACCCTATCCTGGCACCGCACAGACGGATCCTGTCCATCTCTCGTTGACCACCAGTGGGGGTGAGCGCGTCGTGCGTGGTGGGAGCTGGGCCTCGCTCTCGACGCTCTGTCGTGTCTCGAATCGCGCCTATCATTTCGGGTTCCGGAGTGCGGTGGTTGGCTTTCGACCGGTGCGCAGCTTGCCGCCGCAAGCTGAGGAGGAAAGGACCTCGCCGTAGCGTGTCCTCCTTCAGAGCTCTCGTCGAAACCGGAACCTCAATGCACGATTGGGCCGTTCTCTTCTTGCTGTCTTTGTGTTGGTGCTGAGCTTGCTGAGCCAGACAGGTCCGGGCACTGGCTCGGGCAGCAGCTCGGCGCCACTTTGACGTCGCGACAGGAGCGGGCCATGGGTTTCAAGATCAAGAAGAAGAGGACGGCGCCGGCTGGGAATACTCCGCTGGTGGTCGAGGAGGGGGTGCCCAACGTCGGCACCGACGCCAACTTCAAGGCCTTGGTGCTGGAAGCCAAGGTGCCTGTGCTCGTGGATTTCTGGGCCGAGTGGTGTGGCCCCTGTCGCCGCGTGGGGCCGGTGGTGGAGAGAATCGCCGAGTCCAACGCGGGGAAGGCGCGGGTGGTCAAGGTGAACGTGGACCACAACCGCGCGGTGGCGAGCCGCTATGAGATCCGCAGCATCCCGAGCTTGCTGGTTTTCAAGGGTGGCGAGGTGGTGGAAACCATGGTCGGCCTGCAGAGCAAAGAGAACCTTCAGCGTGCACTGGATCGCCACCTCTGAGCGGCTTGCCTGTGGCGCTGCCCCAAGAGCACGAAGAGAACCGAGGACGAGCCGCCAGCTCCAGACTGTGAGTGTCAGCGGAAGGCGCAGCTCAAAACGTGGGGCTGGCTTCTAGCCGGCCGACCGCGGCCTTGGGAAGGACTGGCCGTGTGCCTTTGGAATCCCTTTCTCTTGAATCGACACCGACTACTCGGCAATGACCGCGCGAATGAGTGGCGCGAGCGTCGCGCACGAGGGTCCCGCGGGCTCGCCCTCCGCCCCCTCTCGTATTCTCACCAAGTTGGTCTTGCCGCAGATCGTGCAGTCACCCAAACCATCCTTTGCAGTCTCGCAGGGGCACACACAGACGCCGTCGGCGTGACGCTCGAAGCGTCCTTCGCTGAGCTTGAGCATGGTCGCACCTTCTTGCTTCGACGCGCGAATCTCCCAGTCTCGGTGTGCGTGGCTGTCAAAACTGGCCGAGGCCTCCCAGACGGTGACGGAATACCCCGCCGCCTCGAGCACCTCCCGCTCCGAAGCGCCCGACAGCATGCTCATGACATGAGGATCACGCTCCCTGCGCAGCTTCCTTCACAGGGTTTCCTGCTTGCTCGCTGAAAGGAAATGGAGCAGCACTGCTCCAAACGCCCGCCCACGCTGACCGAAATGTCGCTTCCCCACACTTCAGCACAGTATTCGAAGCGGCTGAAACGCTCGGGCCGACTCCGTTCATCATCCTCATCAGCGGTGCTCGGCTGAGTGCGCAATGGCAATCAAAGACGCGGGCTCTTTCCAAGATTGAATCCAGTATCGGTTCGAGCAACTGCATACTGATTTCCGCACCATCACGTGAGGGCATGCCGTTGGCGTAAGGTTTGCTGAGGCCGAAACGGCACCTTTTGCAGAGGAGCGCGTAGGGATGCACAGAGCAACGACACTTCTCCTGATCTTCGTCACCGGCTGCACCGGACTGACCCTGGGTGAGCAGGCGCCGGACTCGCCCAAAATCGACGTCTACCTCGAGAGCGGTGCCATCGCCATCGACAGCCGCACCCAGCACGTCTACATGCTCACCAAGAGCAGCAACGCCCAAGACGAGCTGGGCGGCAAGCTGTACCGAGCATCCCCAGACTCCTCGACGCCGTCCCTGGTCAAAGACCTTCGAGGGATGACCGATCTGCGCATGCTCTTCCCCGCCTCGGGAATTCTGCTCATGGCCGAAGACGGTGACCTCAACGACTCCCTCACCCTGCTCGACCATCGAAGCCTCATGGTCAAGAAAGAACGTAGCTTCGAGGTCAAGTTCCACGGCTCGCGCTTGAGCGGCAGCGGGCGCTACCTGGCCGTCGCCGACAACACCAGCGAAGCCTCCCCCATCATGGTCTTCGACACCGAAACCCTCGAGAGCATCACCATCCCTCACGATGGCCAACAGCTCGAGGCCATGTGGAGCAACCAGGGCGATATTCTACTCGCCGTCGTCGGCTACAACCCCCTCAGCGAAGATGCCTCGGCTCGCTTCCTCGCCTGGGATTTCTCGAAGACCTCACCGCTGCTGCAGCTCACCGACCCCGCGGGGAAACTCTGGGCCAACCCCCTCTTCGATCTGAGCGCCGAGCACGCCACCATGGACTTCTTCTTCTCCTTCTCCTGGGTCGGCGTCTCCCCAGACGACCGCTACGCCGTCTTCCCCATGCTCCTCGTCAGCAACACCACCCCCGAGGGTCCAGAGCCCACCTTGAACTACGACCACTTGCTCTACGTCGTCGATCTCGCCACAGGCAACATGCGCACCGTCATGAACGCAAAAGGTCCCGTGGGCTTCTCGGCAGACTCCAGCGCCATCGTCTCCTACCGTGAGAACGGCTCGAACACGGACATCCTGCTTGTCGACGTCGACGACCTCAGCGAGAACACCGTCGAGCTGGACTACTCAGGCCCGCAGTTCTTCATCACCCGAGAAGGCAACGTGCTCGTCATTGCCCCCACCAATGATGATGCCCAAGGCTTGGTGCTACACGACCTGAACTCCGGCGAGAGCAGGTTTGTGGAAGGACCTAGCCTGCAGCTCAACCACTTCACCAGCCGCGTCGGTGCCAACGAGCTCTGGATCATTGATGAGGGCGTACACCGCCTCGACTTCGTCGCCAACCAGCTCGAGACCATCAACCTTGACTGGACCCCTAGCAGCGTCAACTACCTGGCCGCTCGAGACCTGCTGGTGTTCAACGACACCCAGAGCCCTCGCTTCGTCTTTTGGTCGCCCACAGAACGCAGCATCACGCGCAGCGTGCCCATCCTCGACTGAAGACGGTACCCCAGGCGTGAGGCAGGCTTTCCAGCCTGCCATCGAAAGTGAGCGAGGGGCACGCATCCTCGCGACATTCCTCGAGCTATCAGAAGATGAAGTCCGTGCTCAGGAAGCGTGAGCTTCGCTGAGTGAGGATGGACTTGATGAGGGTGCGGTTGGTGTCGCTCTGCTTGGCGGCGACCAAGGTGCGGATGGCGAAGACCCGCAGCGCATCGGACACGGAGAGGGTGCCTTCGGCTGAGTCTTTGCGCCCAGTGAAGGGGAAGACATCGGGACCGCGCTGGCACTGGCAGTTGAGGTTGACCCTGCAGACCTGGTTGACCAGCGGATCGATGAGCTTGGCCATCTGCTCCGGGTCAGAGCCAAAGAGGCTGACCTGCTGGCCGTACTTGGAGTCGATCACATAGTTCATGGGCTCGGAGATGTCCGTGAAGGTCGCGATGGGGACCACCGGCCCAAACTGCTCCTCGTTCCACAGACGCATCTCGGCGCTGACGGGATAGACCACCGCAGGCCACATGGTGCTGTGCTCTGCCGCGCCACCATTGGGGTTAACGACCGAGGCGCCCTTGGCGCAGGCGTCATCGATGAGCTCGCGCATCCACTGGGTCTTGTTGGGCTCGGGCAGCGGCGTGATGCGCACACCCTTGTCCCAGGGCAGTCCCGCCTCGAGCTTGGCGAGTGCGTCGTTGAACTTGCTCAGAAACGCATCCGCAATGTCTCGATGTACAAAGATGATCTTCAACGCCGTGCAGCGCTGGCCGTTGTAGGAGAGCGAACCCAGCAGACACTCCTTCACGGCGAGCTCGAGCTCGGCATCGGGGAGCACGATGGCGGCATTCTTGGCCTCGAGGCCGAGCACGCAGCGCAGGCGGTGTGGCTGCGGATGCTGTTGCTTGAGGATATCGGCGACCCTGGTGCTGCCGATGAAGGCCAGCACATCGATGCGGCCCGACTTCATCAGCGGCCCCACCACGGTGCCACCATCGCCATAGACCGTGTTCACCACGCCCTTGGGAAATGCATCGCGGAAGGCCTCGAGCAGGGGCTCGTGCAGCAGCACACCCAGCTTCGGTGGCTTGAAGATCACCGTGTTGCCCATGAGCAAGGCCGGGATCAAGGTGGTGAAGGTCTCGTTGAGCGGATAGTTGAAGGGCCCCATGCACAGCACCACGCCCAGCGGTGCGCGCCGAATCTGGGCGACCACCCCCTGCTCGATGACGAAGCGAGAGGACACGCGGTCGAGCTCCTTGAGCGCATCGATGGTGTCTCGGATGTAGACGATGGTGCGATCGAACTCTTTCTCGGCGTCCGGCAGGGTCTTGCCAATCTCCCACATCAAGAGACGAACCACCTGCTCGCGCTTCTCCTGCATCAACAAGGTGAAGGTCTCGACGTGGCGGATACGCTCCTCCACCGACATCGTCGGCCAAGCGCCGCGGCCACGATCATAGGCTGCGCAAGCGGCCTCGAGCACGGCCAGGGCCTCGGTCTCTGTCAACATGGGGTAGGAGCCGATGAGCTCGGCGGCAGCCTTCTCTCCTCTCTGAACCCATATTGGAGAATACACTTCCTGCTGCGGTCCGCGCCAGCCGTGCAGCTCCCCGGCGCAAAGATACTCGGATTGGTGCAGTGGGGAGAGACGCCACTGTTCAGGAATCTCGGACTCGGCGATGATGGTTCGGGCTAGCGTCACGAGGGCCTCCTTAGGCGAGGTGGGTGAAAGCGCTGTCTCAGTGTGATAGCACACAGGGCAGCGTTTGGATAGCCTGGCAAGGCGCGTGAGGCTTTGCAGCTGACGGCAGAGAGGGTATGAAACGCAGTGCACTGTAGGGTCACGGCATGCCGTGGCCGCGGGACGGAGCTCCCTCGAGGTGCAACAAGGCGCTGCGAAGGCTTCGAGAGCGAAACAGCACAAGCCATGGCAAAGAAAGCTGAACGCATCCTCATCGTCGAGGACGACGCCGCGCTCGCCCGCGGCCTCTCCCACAACCTGCGCTACGAAGGCTACGAGGTCCTGCTCGCCCATGACGGACTGAGTGGCCTCGAGCTCGCCTGCAACGAGAAGCCCGAGCTCATCGTGCTCGACCTGCGTCTGCCCAAAATGAGTGGGCTCGATGTGCTCGACGCCCTCCGGCGCGAGGGCTTCGACATGCAGATCATCATCTTGAGCGCGCGAGACCGCGAAGATGACAAGGTCGAGGGGCTACGGCTCGGCGCCGATGACTATGTGACCAAACCTTTTGGACTGCGCGAGCTTCTGGCTCGCGTCGAGGCCGCGCTGCGGCGACCGCGGCTGCGTCAAGCCGAGGTCGAGCGCAAACCCCTCGTCGTGGGACCGTTGAGCATCGACCTGCGCAGCCGAACGGTCAGCCGCAATGGAATCGATCTCAACCTCACCAGCAAGGAGTTCGAGCTGCTCTGCTTCTTCGTGCAACGACCTCGCGTGGTGGCGAGCCGCAGCCAGATCCTCAATCAGGTCTGGGGCTACGATTACGAAGGCACCGAGCGCACCATCGACAACTTCGTGCGGGCCCTGCGCACCAAGATCGAAGAGGATCCCACACATCCCAAGCTCATCGAGACCGTCTTCGGTGTCGGATATCGCTGGAGCGCAGCAGAGCCTTAGGTGGGCGGTGTGTTTTTTGAAAATGGAATACGAGTACGGGGCTCTGCCCCACACCCCGCCAAAGGCCGTGCCCTTTGGAATCCCTTTGATTTCAAGTTCTTACTGGCGCGAGAACGGTCCGATGCCGCCCATCATCGAGCGCAGCCGCTGAAGGACCAGAGCATTGGCTGACAAAGAGGAGAAGCTGTCCGAGCTTTTGTCGGCGCGGCTGACCGCTTCGTCTGCAGGCAGCAGCCCGAGCAGCTCGAGGCCCGCTGCGTTCAGCGCTTGGCGCTGGCTGTCGTCAATCGCGTGCACACGATTGAAGAGCACGCTGCTTTTGCACCCGCGCATCATCGGTACCCGGTCAATGTTGTCACGAAGCAGGAGGCAGGTCTGAACTGCGCGCTGCGAGCCATCGCAGAGCAACAGGGCGTGGTCGATGCGCTCCACCGCCTCACGATTGACCTGCTCGATTCCAGCCTCGGCATCGACCACGACGAGCTCGAAGCGCTGTACGACCACTCCAATCATCTGCCGCATCAGCGCGTTGAGCGAGCAGTAGCATCTAAGAGAGCTGCGCTGGCCGATGGAAAAGAGCGAGAATCCTGGACGCTCGACCAGGGTGCGCGACACCATCCACTCAGCCAGCGCTCGGGTCTCCTCAGCGCTCGCGTCTTTGGGCAGGGCGCGCACTTCCTCAACGAAGGCCTCGCGCGCCTCGGCGATGCTGACGGCATCCTCGATCCCACACGCCAGCGTCAGTCCCCCCACGGGATCGGCGTCAATCAACAGTGCTCGCAAGCCCTGTTCGTGCGCCAGCCTGGCGAGCAACAGAGAGACCAGGGTTTTTCCGGTGCCGCCTTTGCCCAGACATGCGAAGGTGTAGCTCACTGTCGTCTCCCTCTCTTGATTGCGGACAAGAGGGCGCGGATCTTTGTGCAGACGTCACGTTCGTCGCAGCTGTGACAGTCGCGCCCTTCGCATCCTTCGTCGCTCTGAGCAGACTCGAGCGGCAGCTCGGCCTTGTGTTTTTCGAAGCGCTGGAGCAAGGGCTGCACGTGACGCAACGCCTCGTGAGTTGGGCTTCCGACTGCCACCACGCCCCGCAGCCCTTCTGATTCTAAGCCTTGCATCAAGGCCACCGCCAGGTGTCGTTGCGAGAAGCCTGCGCGCATCAGGTCGCGATGGATTCTTGCGCTACCCCGAACGCCCATGCTTCGCGCGTAGTAACCAGGTAGCCGACGAGCCAGACTGCGGAGGGCGCCCCAGCGGGAGAGCTGTGCGCGGGTCAGGCTCGTTTCGGTGTGAATCCAGAGGAGCTGTAAGAAGTCGGAGCCAGGAGGCGGAGACTCGCTGCGAAGGCAGCCCGAAGGGTGCGCGCCACGGATGGCGCGCAACAAGTGCTGGGGAACACGGCGCGCTTCGAAGTCGGGACCAAAGGTCCAGCAGGTGTTGAGCTGGTGTGTCGAGGACAGGGGAAGGAGCAAGCTGAATCCCTGGGCAGGCGGATCTCCGAGAATACATCCGGCCTCTTGTTCCATGACCATCGATGGCAGGTCTGAAGTGCGCCATTGCTGCAGCATCGCTTGGGCGGCACTACGCTCGGAGGCAGCGATGGGCCTGGCGGCCAGAACTCCAGGCAAGAGCGCCAAAAGCTCCTCAGCGATTGCGTTCAACATGAAGGACTCACAGACCTACAAGCCAATCAAAGGGATTCCAAAGGGCAATGCCCTTTGGCGGGGTGCGGGGCAGCGCCCCGCCGGAGCAATGCGCTCGCAGAGCGCGAGCAAGCCCAAGCATCACTACCTACACCTCAATCCGAGCCCACTGCCGTCGCTGCTGCACCTGCATCAAACCTGCGACACAGGGCACAAAGAGGGGATCGAGCAGCTCCTCCAGGAGCCGAATGCCCTGCTGTTCGAGACGACTCCGTATACACTGCCAGCGCCCCAAACCGCCCACCAAGTAGACCGGACGTTGCCCAAGCTGTGCTCGCCCGAGCAAGGCGAGCAGCTTGTCCACCACGTCGTTGACGACGCCTGCGAGCACGTCTTCGCGCTGACTCCCGGCGTTGAGCAGACTCACCACTTCACTCTCTGCGAAGACCGGACACGGGCTCGAGAGCAATGCAGGTTTCGTCGCCGCCGACACGGTCAGGTCTAGGTCCTCGAGCCCCACTCCCAAGGTCTGCGTCATCAGCTCGACGAAACGGCCGCCCCCTGCGGTGCAACGCTCGTTCTCCACGACCCGCAGCTTCGTTCCCCCCTGCAGGCGCTCGAAGACCCGGCAACGCAACGCACCCGCATCCAAGAGCAGCGCCTCCTGGTCCAAAAGCGACAAGCACTTGAGCCACACAGCTTTGCTCTCGAGCTGCTGCATCGGCGCCCAACGCCGCAGCGGTGAGACCGCGCGTACGCGCGCGAGCAGAGAGGGTCGCTCGGCGAGGTCCTCCTCCAGACGGTAGAAACGCACCGCCTCGAGCCTCCCTGGATTCAGCGCTGACAGCGCGCGCTGCGCAAACAACGACAGGTCAACGGCGTCTTGAGCGTGCGCCGAGAGCACGCGCACCGTTTCCCCAGGGCGAGCCAAGGCCAGCTTCACATAACGGGCACCAGCATCGCAGACGACGTCAATCATGGCGCAGACTCCGTGCCGCGAAGTGAGCAGCGCCCAACGCCCCCAAGAGCTGCGGATCGAAGGCCAGAGGCGTCGGCGCGTAGCCGAGCTGCCGCTCCAGCGCCGCCACCACCCCAGCGTTCTTCGCCACGCCGCCACTCAAACACAGCGGCTGCTGCAGGGGCACACGGGACGCCAAAGAGAGCACCCGCTCGACCACCGCCTCGACGATCGCCTCTGCAATCGCCTCGCGTGCCACCCCCTCGCGTCGCAGCTGCAGCACGTCGAGCTCCATGTACAGACTGCAACGGCTCGAAATCCTTATCCTCTCGCCAGCGCCTGCGCTTCCCCAACAACCTTGGGGAAACAGGCCAAGCGCCCGATCGACAAAAACTTGGGGGAACAGGCCAAGCGCCCGATCGACAAAAACTTGGGGGAACAGGCCAAGCGCCCGATCGACAAAAACTTGGGGGAACAGGCCAAGCGCCCAATCAACAAGAAGCTTTCGCCAGGAACTCCGCTGCCCGAGCGCCAAAGGCCCGAGCTGCTCGACCTCCACGCCCAGCGCCTTGGCCAGCAGCTCGAGCGCCCGCCCAGTACCCGCGGCGCACTTCTCGTTCATCGCAAAGTCGAGCACGCCACCCCGTTCATCCAACGCGATGACCTTGCTGTCCTGCCCCCCAATATCGATGACCGAGCGCAGTGCGGTATCGCAGGTCCAAGCGCCAAGCGCATGACAGGCAATCTCACTCTTCTCCAGCGCCTCGAAGGGGGCCTGAAACCGCCCGTAGCCCGTCAAACAGAAGGCTTCGACCGCTTGGCGAGGGAGCTTCGCCTGCCGACACAAGCCATCCACCACCGCGTCGATGCTGGCCGAGGCCGAAAACAGTGCGCCTCTCAGGAACTGCGCACGCAGCTGCCCGTCAGCCAAGAGCACGCCCTTGGCGCTGAGCGAACCGATATCGATGCCCATCACATAACTTGGCTTCAAGCCTTCACCCTCTCGCCGCCCCTTCAGCCTTGCCCGCTTCAGCTCGAAGGAGCCTCCCGCCAGAAGCTCTTTCTCGTAGCGCGCCGCTGGTCACGTCGTTGAAGTGGCGTTTCGAATACTCTCCGCGAAGGCCTCGAGCCGCGTTCTCAACTGTCCTTCACCTAAGCTCCCGAGCTCCCCCTCGAGCTCGAGCACCGGGATGCCGCGCGCTCGAAGTCGACGCCGGAATACAAATGCCTCAGCGGCCCAGATCGCACAAAAGCTGAGTCTATCAAGGATGACCCCGTCGCAACGACCTGCCTGCACGCCCTCGAGGATGAACGCAAAGCGCCTATCGAGCTCGTCCGCCGCGTGTGGGCAAGAAAGCCGTCGCAAGCTACGGCTCGCCAACGCGCGCATCGGCGGCAACGTAGTATCGACTCGGCCGAGGTGCTGCCCCGCGCCCGTGCACATCAGCTCCTGCACCACTCGTCCGGCGTGTCGCTCGATGAGGGCCATCCGCTCGACTTGCTCGAAGTGCCCCGAAGCCAGAAAAAAACGCAGCTCGCGACGCGCTTCGCTCTGTGGCTGCGCAGTCGCTCCAGAGAGTGCTTCGAGCAGCGCCTCGAGAATCGACACACTCTCCTCGACTGGAATGCTGCTCATCACGAGACTAAGCTGCAGCATCTGCTGCCCGGAGAGCGGCGAATCGAGACGGGCACAGTGGCGGTAGACAGCCTCGAAGAGCGTGCGCTGCCTGTCGAAGATGGCGATGGAACGGCTCAGCTCAGAATCGCCGAACTTGTGACCGGTAAGTTCTCGTAGGAATACAGACAGGCGCTCGAGCTCAGCTTCCAGCGCGGCCACCGCGGTCGCGCTCGAGTCCGACGAGACGTGCAGCAGATGAACGGCTCGAGGCGTGCACTCTGCGTGTCTCCAAGCATCATAGACGCGGCGCGAATGGTCGCAGCCCGTGCTCAAGACGATCCCGTCGAAGTCGGCGAGGTAGCCACTGGTGGCCATGTCAAAAACGCGCCGAACCAGGCTGCAATGGGTGGCCGCGAAGTAAGGGTTGCCAAGCTCGGCGCGCTGGTAGCCATGACTGAGAATACGAATGGGTTGCGCCCCAGCCGCATGGATCAGCTCCGGGGGCGCGAAGGCACAGAGCACACCAACGGCAGGCCGTGAGTGTGCGTGGGCGAGGCGTGCGTGCGCGTTGAGCTCGAGCCTGGAACGCTGCTCGAGCCGAGACAACAGCTCTGCCAAGGTGGCGCTCATCGAGGCAACCCTTCATCTGCGAGGAACTTCTTGATTTTTTGGCGCAGCGCCTGCTCGCCAATCAGCCGACGATCGACGATGTCCGCGTCCAGAAAGAGCGCCGGAATTCCAATGCTTCGACAGAGAGCCTCGATTTCCCGTCGCAAGGCGAGGTTGTGCTTGCAGCCGACGTTGCCATGGAAGAGGACGCAGTCGGCATCGTATTCGCTCAGCGCGGTCGTTAGCTCATCGAGGGTATACTCCATCGTCCCATGTGATTGACGAATCATGCTCATGTGGAGACGATCGAGCACCAGCCCCTCAATCATGGATTCTTTGCTGCTCGTATCGATCGGCGGATGACAGAAATGGCCGATGTAGTCGCTGACCACGCTCCCGCTGTATTCTTCCCAGATCCATGCCGAGAAGTCCGTCCAGGTGATGGCTTGGTCGCCAAGGACCACCCGCAGAGGCTCTCTGGGAGCCTTCTTGCGACGTGCGCGCTCGACCAAGCTCACCGCCGCTTCCTCGAGCAGCTCGGCACCGTCGGCCAGCTCAGGCTCCCACGCAGCAGCGGCGACCATTCTCCAGAATACGGCCAGGGCGTTGATGAGACGAGGAGCTGGGGCGTTTCTGTGCAGCTCGGTGACGTGGTTGAGCGCCTTGTTGAGCCTGTTGATGAGCCGAGCATGACGCTCCACGGCCAGCCAGTCGATGGGCTGCTGCAGTTGCGTTTCCAAGAACGCGATCATCTCCCACACAGAGCGGGCCCAGGTCGCGACGCTCTGGGGCGAGCGGTCGTAGGCGGCACCCATCGAGAAGTGGGGGCACGGGGCGAGCTCCCGCAGGATGGTGTTGCCCGCATGGTTGCCATCGCAAGGGTGGTTGGCAGTGATGCAGAGCTGGGGCGGGGGAAGCTCATCGCCCAGGAAGGCACCTAGCATGCAGCGATTGATGGAGCAGATGTCTGTGGGAACACCGTGCCTATCGGCAAGTTCACAGAGCCGCGTGCTGCCGTCGCCGCCGCTGGCATTGGCCACGGAGTAGAAGTTCTCCGGGCAATAGACGAGAACGGGAAAGGCCGCAACCACCGCCGCGGGCACCGGCCAGGTGATCCAAGCAACAGGACGACCCTCTCGCGCTGCGCTCAACGCCCCCTCATGCATCCTGCGGGTCACCGTGAGCACCTTGGCCATCGCCGGCAAGGCGGCAGCAGGAAGGGAGGATGCCCCCATCTTCAACAGCGAGGTGCGAAGCGACGCCACCGCGGACGGCTCGTGATTGACCAAGAGCCGCCCAAGTCCCTTGAGCAACACCCAATCGGCGACGCGGGGATGTGCCAGCAGCCGCTCGACCCGGGCCGCTGCCTGCGCCGCATGCGCGGTCATCGGCATCGTCGTGCTGTTCATCGCCTCTCCGATGCCCCCAATCAATGCTCAACGAACGGGCGGAGGGGGGCTCGCCGCTGGGCTAAGCTACCGGCCACCTTCCTCGGGGTCAACCCAGTACTCTCGCTCGCTGCCGTGTCCGTATCCAAAGCGCGAGAAATCGGCGATACTCGCCGTGGTCCCGCGCTCCTTCCAGACAGCCTGGATCGCTCCGACCAGAGGAAGCTCTCGATGACGAATAGCAACAACTATGGGAAACAGGCCAAGCGCCCAATCGACAAGAAGTCGAAGCCAGACTCGCTGCGAAGGCAGCCCGAAGGGTGCGTGCCAGGGATGGCGCGCAACAACTTGGGGAAACAGGTCAAGTGCCCAATCGACAAGAACCCCCAGAGCACCGTCGACGCTTCTTCCCCATCTCCCTGGGCCTCAGAGCTCCTCGCCAAGCTTGCATTGCTCCGAAAACTCAAGGCCGAAGGTGCCGCGACCCGCTTCGCCAAGCCCCTCAGCCCGCACAAGCTCGAAGCCTTCGAAAACCAATACCAGCTCCGTTTGCCCGAAGACTACCGCGACTTCTTGCTCTACGTTGGAAACGGCGGCGGCGGACCCGACTACGGTATCGCCCCGCTGCAGGCCTGGGCCATCGACGCCCTGCCTCGGCTCGAGGTCCGCGTCCAGGGTGAACGGAACCTCGCCGAGGGGGCCAGCGAGCTATTGAGCACCGTCGCCACCCCCGAGCGCGCGCCTTTGCGCTGCGCCGCCTCATTGCTGCGCCCCTTTCCCCTCGAACGTGCCTGGTCCGTCGAAGAGGAGCCGCCGCCTTTTTCCCCCGGCTCTACCCCCTACGATGGCTGCCTCGAGCTCAGCGACCTCGGCTGCGGCTACTTCACCTTCCTCGTCGTCAACGGAGCTCGCCGTGGCGAGGTCTGGATCGACTACAGCGCCGCCATGGACGATGCCAAGCTCGAGCCCATCGCAGCATCATTCCGGGACTGGTTCGAGAGACAGTGGCTCGACGGCTGGCTGGTCTCCTCCCTCTGCAAGCAAATCCAGAGCACACTGAGCCGCGCTCTGCCGCAGCAAGCCCAGAAGAAGGCCCGCGCAAAAGGAGCTGCGGCAAAAAGCAGGGGGAACAGGTCAAGCGCCCAATCGACAGCAACGATTCGGAGTGCCAAGTGCCGCTACCACGACCAAATCCTGCGTTGGCAGGACTGCTTCGTCCTCCAACCCGAGCGCCCCTACAGCTTCATCCACCGAGCCTGGCTCGAGCTCTACCTCGCCAGTACCGCGGACGGCGACACAGAAGCAAACTACAGCGCCTTCGACACCCTCTGCGAGAAGGCCCCCTCCGCTGGCGTCGACGAGCAGCTGCTCGCGCCGTTGCTGCGTCTGCGCTACGCCGAAGCCTTCTCACAGGCTGAAGACAACAAGCCCGAAGCGCTCCAGCACGCGGCCAAGCACCCCTGCGCTCTCGTTCGCCGCGCTGTCGCCGCCAACCGCGCCGCACCTGCCGCGCTGCTCAGCGTCCTCGCCTCGGACGCGCGCGACGACGTGCGCCGCGCCGTGGCCCTCAACTCGAGCGCGCCCGAACAGGTCCTCATGGAGGTGGTCGATGGCGTCATCCAAGACTGGGAGCGCGAGCAAACCGAAACCTTGCTGCTCATCCTCGACACCGCAGCTCGGCGCTCCTCGAATACTGCAGGAGAGCGCGCGAAGAGCAGCCACTCGAATTCGGCAATGCGAACGATCAGCCGTCTCGAAGAAGGGCCGCTGGGTCCATGGGCGGTGCGCGCCGCGCTCCTCTCGAGGTCCATGGAAGCCAATGAATACAAGGCCTTCGTCTCCCACCCCAGTCCGGTCATCCGCCACGCCGTCGCCCTGGCAGGACCACTCGAGCTGCTCGCCAGCTTGGCCACTGACGCAGATGACACGGTGCGAGAGGCCGTCGCCTCTCGCACGGAGCTCCCGCTCTCGGTCCTCGAAGCCTTGGCTCACGACCAGCGCGAGCAGGTGCAGCGTGCCTTGGCGGCGCACCCAAAGGCTCCGCCAACACTGCTCACACACTTCTGTGTGCAGCTTCGCCAGCACTATTCGGTCACGTACGCGCTTGCCACACGCCCCTTGCCACACGCTTTGGAAGCGCTGCACCTCTTGCACCCGAACTACAGCCCAAGCCAGAACCGTTTCGGCCTCTGGCCGTATACAGGCCGCCGAGGAATGCGCGCCTTGCCGCTGGATGCTTCCTTCGCCGAAGTTTGCGATTTGGGCATCTACTCCCACCCGTCGTATCCAGAACCGCTGCTCGCTCCGCACATTCCAGAGCAATACAACATCGGCGGCTACGAGATGGGATTGCACCCTTGGTTGTCTGCCGAGCTGATGGAGCTGCTCAGTCGCAACGAATACGCCTACTGCCGTGGACGTATCGCCGAGCGCGCAGACGTGTCCGAAGAACTCCTGCTGCGCCTCGCCGCGGATGAGGTGCCGCTGTGCAGAGGCGCGGCGGCGCAGAACGTGCGCCTTCCGGTGGAGGTATGGGAGCAGCTCGGCAACGACCATGAGGACGTTCGCTGTGGAGCTGCCTCCAACTTGGTGGCACCTGTCGAGGGGCTCACGCGACTCGCGGCAGACCCCAACCCCTGGGTGCGCCGCGCGCTGCTGCAGAACCCGCGAACGCCACAGCCGGTCATCGAGGTGTTGAGCGCATCACCCGAGCCGGACGTGCGCAAGTGGGCCCCCCTGGCCACAGCGCTCTCTTCCGAGACCCTCGCCCGCCTGCTGAAGGATGAGCATGAAGCAGTCCGCAAAGCCGCGCGCTGGCGGCAGTTGCGTGAGCGCCTGCTCGCTGCTTGAGTGAATCGTTCGTGCTGCTGGATTTGCTCCCATCACCTGCTACACTGATTCGGTGCTCGTTTCACAGGAGTCGATATGCTCCCTCAGCAGCACCCAGGAGTGGGCAACATGAACGCATGGGGCGTGCGCTCGCTTATCTTCTCGGCGCTCTGGCTGCTGACAGCGCTGCTGTCCGTGAGCTGCACTGACCAGGTCGAAGTCAGGAGCTCCTGTCCTCAGAGCTGCGGGAGCCAATGCGATGCCGGCTGGACCTGCTCCCCCGGTGGTGACTGTCTCTGTGCCCCCATCGATGCCAGTGAGGCCATCGACGATACGCCCGACACCCCTCCGCCACCGCCCTACCTCTACGTACGCATCGACGACGTGACTGCCAGCCCGACCGGCGAGAACAAAGGCGTCGATCTCGACGCCGTGGTCTTGCTCAAGCCCTCGGGCGAGCGCTTCTACGCCGAGCAGGTGGAGTCGTACGAGCTAGGGATGGGAGAGGTTCTCTACGACGAGCCGTCGGTGATTCTTGGGCCGCCCGACGCGTTCTTCGAATGGCAGCCCGATGAGCCAGGTTGCTGCGGAACGAACGAGCAGGACTTCGTGGCCTTGGGGCAGGGCGGCAGCATCGTCGTGCGCATGGGCGCAGCGATGGAGGAAGGGGATAGGCTCTCTGTCTTGGAGGTGGGAGGTCGTTGTCAATGTCCCATTTCCGGCAGCGAGTATTATGATGACGACCTCGATGTCTTCGTTTCCAGCTCGGCGCTCACAGATTGGGTGCACATTGGTGGTGGTCCAGGCGGCGAGGTCTTGTCTTGGATCCCAGCGCTGCCTTGAGCCAGCGGCATTGCAAGGAAAACACCAGCCATCGGCGCGGAGATCTTATGCATTCGTTCGCTCCTGAGCACCGACCTCTCTTTCGCTGGCAAACAGTCTTCCCTGTCCTCTTTCTCGGTTTCGTCGTGTCCACGAGCGCCTTTGCCACGCCTGAGGAGAAGCTCGTCGAGCAACTCGACGCCATGAACGCCATCCTCGAAAGGAACCTCGAGTCTCCGAAGGACGGCCTCATCGAGCTGCGTCAGTACCTGCGAGTGCATCTGCCGGAAATGGCGGAGCAGTTCGCAACGCTCATCGTCGAGCTCGATACCATCGAGGACGATGAAAAGCGAACAGTGCGCTTCGAGGAGCTGCGGATTGGCTTGAAAGGTCCCTACGACGAACTCAATCAACGCGTTGAGGCATTGATGGTCGCCACGCTGGCGGATCCGGATGCGCTCGAATACTTCACCGCGTTCGGAGATGGTTGGAAGCACTTGGCGGATCGTATCGAGGGGCTGGAGAACGGCGGCCGAAGCGAAGACGCCGAGAGGCTGGTCTCTCACATGGAAACGCTAGGGCGGATCATCGAAGAGAACAACCAGAACTGTGAGCGTATGGGGGAGGCTTTGAACACCTTTGCCGATGCGAATGCCGAGGAAATCCATGGGCTGATACAGAAGCTGAAGGACGACAAGGCGGCGCAATGGAAGTACAAGGAGCGCATGGACCTTGTCGAAAAGCAAATGGAGTACATGGGCGACTGTTACCTAGACCAGGGGGTGATGAAGGCGTTGGAAACGCTCAGGAGGAACTAAGGGCCGCCAGACACAACGTAAGCACCAATGCGAAAGCGCGGACTCCGGCTGTCTGCAGGCGCTCGCTTGGGCTCTCGGACTTCGCAGCGAGTCTTCGCCTCCGGGCTACGACTCCTTGCTGATTGGGCACTTGGCCTGTTCCCCCAAGTTGTTGCGCTATCCAAGGAGGGCGGACACGCAGGTCCGCCCCTACTTCCTGTCGATTGGGCACTTGGCCTGTTCCCCCAACTGGTGCGAGTCTTCGCCTCCGACCTACCCCTTTGTAGGAGTGTCGAGAGGATGTGCCTTTCTCTGAGTTTCGAGCACCATTCAGCTCACTTCGCGGCCACCTGCTGCTCGCGGAGCTCGGCGAGTCGCAGATCGTAGCCTGCAATCGAGTCAACGAGGGCGTCGACCATCCGCGCCTGCTCATGAGGCGCGAGCACGGTCTTGCCTTCCAATGGGTGGCTGAGAAAGCCCATCTCCACCACCACCGCAGGGACCGTCGCACGGGTCAGCACGGTGTAGTCGCCGCGCTTGACCCCGCGATCGGGCACATTGAAGCGCTGGCGCATGGCCCGGTTGAAGTTGGCCGCATAGAGCTCGGAGCGAGCGGCGGCGTCGTGCAGCTTGGCGGCGTTGTCACAGAGTGCCTGTAGCGACTGCAGACGCGAGCGAAACGAGCGGCCATCCGCAGGCATGGGCTCGAAGCCCGCGGTCCAGAACGACTCGAACCCCAGCGCCGCAGTGTTGCCGGCGGCGTTGAAGTGCAAGCTGATGAAGAGATCCGCATCGACGCTGTTGGCGAGGGCGATGCGCTCGACCAAGGAGACGTCGGTGTCGGTTTGACGCGTAAGCCGCACGTCGATGTCGGGATACCTGGCGCGCAGACGATCGGCGAGGGCTAGGGCGATAGGCAGCGTGAGGTGCTTCTCGTGCACGTGCCCGACGCCGATGGCGCCTTCGTTGGTGCCGCCGTGTCCGGGATCGATGACGATGCGGCGCATCGCCGTGAGGGGTGTGGGGCCTTCGTGGCCACTGGCGGCGCCGAGCTCGGCGGCGCGGCGTGCGGTCTGGGAGACGAGCAAGGCAGAGGACGACTGGGCGCACGCCGAGAGCGGCGCCCAGAGCAGGGTGAGCAGTGCAATGGTGAGAATTCTACGGAGCATGGTCATCACCTCGTCGAAAGGTAGGCCGAGGTAGGCCTTGCTCCGCAGCCTACGGCAGACGCTGCTGCTGTCGAACTTTCGAGGCAGCGTCGACCAATGCGACCTCGCGCAGGCGTTCAACCGCCGAGCTCGCAGAGCTCGCAGAGGAGGGCAGAGGTGATGAAACACAACAGCTCTGCGCTCTCAGCGTTCTCTGCGGTTCAATCCAGTCCTTGGGACTGGCGCGGGAATGCGTGCCCTTCGCTGACCTTCGGTGTTAGTGCGTGACGGGCGCACTCTCGAGTGGTGGGCTGGGCTCGGGGCGCAGGACGATGTCTGGCGGCAGGATGGGCTTGCTGAGGTTGCGCCGGAAGGCGTCGGCGTCGTCGAGTCGGAGCACGTGCATGAGCACCTCGTCCATGTTCTCGACGAGGATGAGCTCGAGGGCTTTGCGGACCCGCTTGGGCACCTCGCGCAGCTCACCGCGGTTCTCGATGGGGATGATAACCCTTTTGATTCCGCCACGATGTGCAGCGAGCAGTTTCTCGCGCAGTCCCCCGATGGGCAGCACTCGCCCGCGCAGGGTGATCTCGCCTGTCATGGCCACGTCACGGCGCACGGGGATGCGGGTGAGTGCCGAGACGATGGAGGTGGCCATGGTGATGCCCGCCGAGGGGCCATCTTTGGGGATGTGGTCGCCAGGGAAGTGGATGTGGATGTCGACCTTGGAGACGAAGTCTGGGCTCAGCCCGAGGTTGACGGCGCGGCTTCGGACGTAGCTCATGGCGGCCTGTGCAGACTCCTGCATGACGTCTCGCAGCTGCCCTGTGATGATGAGCTTGCCCTTGCCGGGCATGAGGGTGACCTCGTTCTTGAGCATGGTGCCGCCGAACATGGTGACGGCGAGGCCGTTGGTCATGCCGATTTCGTCGCGCTCTTCGGCTTGCCGCAGCTTGAACTTGAAGGGACCGAGGTATTTGGGGATGAGCTTGGAGGTGATGCGGAAGCTCTGGTCTTTTCCGGAGCGCACGACATCGCAGGCTATTTTTCGAGAAATACTGGAGATTTCTCGTTCGAGGCTGCGCACGCCCGCTTCCATCGTATAGTGGTTGATGATGGCGCGAATGGCGGCGTCGCTGACGTTGACGTCGATGTCCTTGATGCCGTTTTGTTCGGCCTGTCGGGGGACGAGGTAGTTGCGCGCGATGTTGAGTTTTTCGAACTCGGTGTAGCCGGAGATTTCGATGATCTCCATGCGGTCTTTGAGGGGGATGGGGATGGCGTGGAGGTTGTTGGCGGTGGCGATGAAGAGGACCTTGGAGAGGTCGTAGTTGAGGTCGAGGTAGTGGTCGTTGAAGAAGGCGTTTTGCTCTGGGTCGAGGACCTCGAGCAGGGCGCTGGAGGGGTCACCGCGGAAGTCCATGCTCATCTTGTCGACCTCGTCGAGGAGGAAGACGGGGTTGCAGCTTCCGGCGGTCTTCATGCACTGGATGATCTTGCCGGGCATGGCGCCGATGTAGGTACGGCGGTGGCCGCGGATTTCGGCTTCGTCGCGGACACCGCCGAGGGAGACGCGGACGAAATTTCGGCCTGTGGCGCGGCTGATGGAGCGGGCGAGGCTGGTCTTGCCGACGCCGGGTGGTCCGACGAGGCAGAGGATGGGTCCGCGCATGACCTCGACGAGGGCCTGCACGGCGAGGTACTCGATGATGCGTTCTTTGGGCTTTTTGAGGCCGTAGTGATCGGCCTCGAGGATGGCGCTGGCCTCGTTGATTTCGAGCTTGTCTTGGGTGCGTTCTTCCCAGGGTAGGCTGAGGATCCAGTCGATATAGTTGCGGACCACCGTGGCCTCTGCGCTCATGGGGCTCATCATTTTGAGCTTGCGCAGCTCCTTCTTGGCCTTGGCGCTGGCCTCCTCGGACATGGGCTTGGCGTTGAGCTTCTCCTCGAGCTCGTCGAGCTCGCTCTTGAACTCGTCGCGCTCACCGAGCTCTTTCTGGATGGCCTGCATCTGCTCGTTGAGGTAGAAGTCGCGCTGGCTCTTGTCCATCTGCTTCTTGACGCGGCCCTTGATCTTGCGTTCGACCTGCATGATCTCGATTTCGGCCTGCATCAGCTCGTGCAGTCGTTCGAGCCGCAGTTTGGGGTCGACCGTCTCGAGGAGTTGCTGTTTGTCGTTGAGCTTGATGGCGAGGTGAGCCGAGATGGTGTCGGCGAGGCGGCTGGGTTCGGCGATGGCGGAGATCGAAGCGAGCAGCTCAGGTGGAATACGCCTGTTGAGCTTGACGTAGAGCTCGAAGCTGGTGCGGACGGTGCGCATGAGCGCTTCGATTTCGGCGTCGACGCTGAGCTGATCTCTCAACTCTTCGATTTCACAGAGAAAGAAGTCGTCGTTCTGGATGAAGCGGCGGATGGAGGCGCGCCGTTTTCCTTCGACCAAGACCTTGACGGTACCATCGGGCAAGCGCAGGAGCTGGATGATGCTGCCGACGGTGCCTGTGGTGAAGATTTCGTCGGGCGAGGGTTCGTTGGTCCTGGCGTGTTTCTGGGCGCTGAGCAGCACCTCTTTGTCTTTGGCCATGGCCTCGCTCAACGCGGCGATCGAGCGCTCGCGGCCCACGAAGAGCGGCACCACCATGTGTGGAAAAACGATGATGTCGCGCAGCGGGAGGAGCGGAAGTAGTCGCGTCTTGCGGAGCATGGCGTTCTCGTCTTCGAGAGGGCGGAGTCAGGGCACTCAGGCCGACTTTTTCTCTTTGTAGATGATGATGGGCTGTGCGCGGCGATGGATGACATCGGGGGTGATGAGCAGCTCGCTGATGCTCTCGTCGCCAGGGGTTTCATACATGGCGTCGAGCATGGCGTTCTCGAGGATGGCGCGCAAGCCGCGGGCTCCAGAGCGGCGTTCGAGGGCGAGCTGGGCGACAGCGCCGAGGGCCTCGTCGGTGAAGCGCAGGGTGACGCCATCGAGCTTGAAGAGCTTCTGATACTGGCGCACGATGGCGTTTCGGGGCTTGACGAGGATCTCGATGAGGGCGGCTTCATCGAGCTGATTGAGGGTTGCCACCACGGGCAGGCGGCCGACGAGCTCGGGGATCAGCCCGTATTTGAGCAGGTCTTCGGGCTGCAGCTGCTTGAGCAGCTCGCCTTCCTTGCGCTCTTTGCGAGGGGTGATTTGGGCGCCGAAGCCGAGGGAGCGTTGACCGATGCGCTGCTCGATGACCTCTTCTAGGCCATTGAAGGCCCCACCGCAGATGAAGAGGATGTTGGTGGTGTCGATCTGGATGAAGTCCTGCTGCGGGTGCTTGCGTCCGCCTTTGGGAGGAATGTTGGCGATGGTGCCCTCGATGATCTTGAGCAGCGCCTGTTGCACGCCTTCCCCAGAGACGTCGCGGGTGATGGAGGGGTTCTCGTTGCGGCGCGAGATCTTATCGATCTCGTCGATGTAGACGATGCCACGGCTGGCCCGCTCGATGTCGTGATCGGCGTTCTGTAGCAGGCTGACGATGATGTTCTCGACGTCCTCCCCGACATAGCCCGCTTCGGTGAGATTGGTCGCATCCGCAATCGCAAAGGGAACATTCAGAATACGGGCGAGGGTCTGAGCGAGGAGTGTCTTGCCGGTGCCTGTGGGCCCGATGAGCAGGATATTGCTCTTCTGCAGCTCGACCTCGTCTTGCGCGACCTTGGACTCGATGCGCTTGTAGTGGTTGTGCACGGCGACAGCCAAGGTTTTCTTGGCTTTGTCTTGGCCAATGACGTACTCGTCGAGGCTGTTTCGGATATCCATGGGCTTGGGAATTTCCGACACGAAGGCGTAGCCGTGTTCGCGGCTCACCTCTTCGACGATGATGTCGTTGCACAGGCCGATGCACTCGTCGCAGATGTAGACGGTTGGACCGGCGATGAGTTTCTTCACCTCTTTCTGGTTCTTGCCGCAGAAAGAGCAGCTCAATGTTGGGCCGTTGGGATTACGCGCCACGATTCCTCCACGCCACCGCCCGAGCCTTCACGACTGGGCCTCCTGCCGCAACAAACGGCGAACATAGTCTATGCCTCGAACGCTCGCAAAGAAAGGCTCCGCTCGACGCGAGGGCAGTAGCACTTCGTTGCGACCTGAGCGCGGCCTTGTCTGTAACACGGAAAACAGAGGGTTCTCAAGACCTTGAAGCAATCACCCGAACGCCCAGGTGATCGACCAAGGGCTCGACGCCCTCGCCACTCACCGCGCTGATCGCGAAGAAGGGCAGCCCCCTTTCCTCGAAGTGCTGTCGAAGCTTGGACTCTGCCTCACGAACGTGAGGCAGGTCGAGTTTATTGAGCACCACCACCTGAGGTCGCTCCGCGAGCTCGGGTGCAAAGCGCTCGAGCTCCAGGCAGAGCCGCTCGAAATCGGCGATGGGGTCGCGTTCGCTGGGAGCCTCGTCGAGTTGCGCCGTGACCTCGATGACGTGTAGCAAGAGCTGACAGCGCTCGAGATGACGCAGAAACTGCTGTCCCAAGCCTCGGCCCTCGCTCGCCCCTTCGATGATCCCTGGGATATCGGCGATCACGAAGTGTTGGTGATCTCGCCATTGCACCACACCGAGCTTGGGGCTCAGGGTGGTAAAATGGTACTCGGCCACCTTTGGGCGCGCGTTGGTCACCTGTCGAATCAGCGTGGACTTTCCAACGCTAGGATAGCCCAGCAGCCCCACATCGGCGAGCAGCTTGAGCTCGAGCCGGAGTCGACGCGATTCGCCTGGCATCCCGCTGTCGGCGCGGGTTGGCGCGCGGTTAGTGGCCGTCGCGAAGCGGCTGTTGCCGCGACCGCCCTTTCCACCGCGGGCCACCACATAGCGTTGCCCTTGCTCGATCAGATCGGCGAGCAGCTCCCCACTCTCGGCGTCGTAGATCAGGCTTCCAACGGGGACGCTCACTTCCAGTGTTTCGGCGTTGGGGCCGTGCTGGTTTTTGGAGACCCCTGGCGCGCCGTTCTTGGCCTTGATGATGCGGTGGTTACGCAGGTGAAAGAAGGTGCTCACCGCGTCATCGGCGAGCAGGCAGACGTCGCCGCCATCGCCGCCGTCACCACCCCAAGGGCCTCCACGGGGCATGAACTTGGCACGGCGAAACGCGACCGCTCCTGCGCCGCCTTTGCCGGCGTGCACCTCGAGCTCGATCTCGTCGATGAACATGCTTTGCTCCCCGCTCTCACTGTTTTCGTGGGGCGGCGCCCCACACGTCGCTCAAGGGCAAGCCCTTGGAATCTCTTGAATGCTCGTCGGGATAACGCTGCCGGCCTGTGTACCCTCGTAAGGTCAACGCTCGTGCGAGCCGGTCGACGAGAGGGAGTCATGCACAGGTACACGCATTCGTTCGCTCTCGGGCACCGAGACCGCTCGATGACGCGCGGGATACGTGCCCTTCGCTCACTTTCGATGTGGCGGTGTGCCGCGCCGATGCGCTCAACGACCCGGGAGCCAGCAAGGAAGCTGCCGCGTTCCTCGAAGGCTTCCGAGCAGCACAACTCAAGCGGCGACCGTCAGCACAGGTGAAGACAGCTGTCGCTGAGCGGCTGCGTTTGCGCCCACATCATCGGCAGGACCGATTCCAGGAACCATGCGCCTGCACTCGCACTGCCCTCGTCAGACGGCAGTGGCCTGCTCGACAGGTCGAACGCTGACCCGCGTGCGAAAACGGCCCTGTGGCTCGTAAGAGACCACGCCGTCGCAGAGCGCGAAGAGCGTCCAATCTCGACCAATGCCCACGTTCAAACCGGCATGGATCTTGGTGCCGACCTGGCGAACCAGGATGTTACCCGCCCGCGCCCTTTGGCCAGCGTGCACCTTGACGCCGCGGTATTGCGGATTGCTATCTCGGCCGTTTCGGCTCGAACCTTGGCCTTTCTTATGCGCCATGACGTCCTCCAGAGCGACGCTCATCGCCCTCGATCGCAACAGCGGGCTGTACCCGCAGCTCGTTGCTTCGAAAATTCATCACGAATGGATCACTGAAAGCCGCGTCGAGTCCTCAGACTCGTCGCTCGACTCAGGAAGCGATATTCGTAATCAACACCTCGGTGTAGTACTGGCGATGACCCTTCTTTCGGTGATAGTTCTTGCGATGTCGCATCTTGTACACGATCACTTTGCGATCGCGACCTTGAGACACCACCTTGCCCGTCACCTTGGCGCCCGCCAGAATCGGCTGCCCAACCCGAAGCCCTGCGCCTTCACCCAGCGCGAGCACTTCGAAATCGAGCTCGGTCCCCGGCTCCACGGGGATCCTTTCGATCCGCAAGACGTCGTTGAGCCCCACCCTGTACTGCTTGCTGCCCGTGCGAATCACCGCGTACATGATCTCATCCTCGATACCCGCCGGAGTCGCTCGCCGCGCTGACAAAGCGCGCGCGCTACTCCGCCGTCGTTAGTCGCCACACCGAGTCCGCTCGGTGAGCCGCCATCGAGCGGCCAATCACCCAGAGCGGTGCATCGCGCGCCGCCCAAAGCGACGACGGAAGATACCCGCGAGCTTTCTGCTCGTCAAGCACTTCACCTCCATCTGTGTCGATTCTTGCACGTCGGGCTGCTGTGTTGGCCCCGTTCGCGTTGTCGGGTTTCGGGCTGTGTCGCTTCGAGCCGCTCGGCTCAACTGCCTGAGAGCCACTCTCGAAGAATGGGTCGTAGCGCTTCCGCGCGTGCTCGGCCTTGGTCGAGACTCACACCAGCAGCGCGGAGACGCTCCTCGAGGGTGTGTGGCTTCACGCCGAGCAGGTAGGCGAGCTGTTGCAGTTCCGGGGCGTCCTCTGATTCCAGAAGGAGTCGCAGCTCGGCAGCGCGCCAGGCTGCAGCCCAAGGCCGGTCCTCCATTTTCTGCCAACTCGGCAAGGCGAGGGCGCCGCTGGCGAGGCCGGCGAACATGAGCTCGAGGAGCTCGTCGATGAAAGAGCGCACGATGAAAGGGGGGACGTTGTCTCCTCGGGCGTACCTGAACATGGCGAGCATGCCGAGTTCGAAGGGGCAGGGTCCGTCGTCGACAGGGTCGGCTTCGCCGGCGCGCAGGCCGAGCCAGTCTGCGTGCTTGAGCCAGCGCTGCCTGACGACCTGGGCGAGGCGAGTGGCTTCGGCGCGGGCGGCTTGGTCGTCGAAGCTGAGCAAGTGCCGAGTTGAAGCGGTCATGGCGGTGCTTCCATCAGCCCCTCAAAGGGATTCCAAAGGGTGCAGACCTTGCCCACGTGATGCGCATCACATGTAAGAGATTGAAAGGTAAGCACAATATTGACTAGCAGGGCGCACCTGCGTGTGCGCCCTCCGCGGATACTGCATACATCGGGGCACGGACAGGACGCTGAAGCTGTATTCGCGCGCTATCCACGGACCTCACCCCCCAACCCCCTCTCCATTGATGGAGAGGGGGAGCTGCGAAGTTCCTTGTATTCCCGTTTTATCCTTCATCCCGTCGAGCCTCTGCCTCAGTCCTGCCTCGCGGCAGCTTTCCCAATCAACAAAAAGTGGGGGAACAGGCCGAGTGCCCAATCAACAAAAAGTGGGGGAACAGGCCGAGTGCCCAATCAACGAAAAGGACGCGGACCAATCCGGGGCTCGAGCCAGTCCCCAAAGGCCTCCCAGCTCTTCTCCGGAATCAGCGCTGGCGCCGTCATGATCGCGTTTTCCAACGCCCGAGAGGCGCTGTTCTCGTGCTCCAAACCCAGCGGAATCGAGGGGATCAAGCGCTTCAACACGCGC
This sequence comes from Myxococcota bacterium, assembly GCA_034002465.1. Lineage (GTDB taxonomy): Bacteria > Myxococcota_A > Bradymonadia > UBA4248 > JAVFAO01 > JAVFAO01. The sequence continues at coordinate 6,365 of JAVFAO010000009.1, read as the reverse complement.
TGCACGTTCGCTGCGTTGTTTTGCAAATGCTTGACGACCATCTCCACCGTCACCACCTCGTCGTGCCAGCAGTCGTAGTCCGTGGCCAAGGCAATGGTGGCATAGGCCATCTCCGCTTCCCTCGCCAGCTTGGCTTCAGGAAGCGCGGTCATACCAATCAGCGAAGCTCCCCACGATCGGTGCATCTCACTCTCTGCTTTCGTCGAGAAGAGCGGCCCCTCCATACACACATAGGTGCCCCCATCGTGCACCGTCACCCCCTCCGCCCGACACGCAGCCAGCAAGAGCTGACGCAGCCCAGGCTCGAAAGGCTGCGCAAAACCAACGTGCACCGCGAGCTCGTCGAAGAAGGTGTCCGCGCGAGAGCGCGTACGATCAATGAGCTGATCTGGGATGACGAAATGCTCGGGCTCGATCTCGCGGCGAAGACTGCCTACTGCGCTCACACTCACGCACCAGAATACGCCGAGTTTCTTCAGCGCCCAGATGTTCGCACGATAGGGCACCTGACTCGGATTGTAGGGGTGGCCTCGACCATGCCGTGACAGAAAGGCGACCTGACGCTCCCCCAGACGGCCAATCAGGATCGCATCGCTGGTCGGTCCAAAGGGTGTCTGCATCCGCACCTCTTCCACCGCATCCAGCCCCTCGAAGCCGTATACACCGCTGCCGCCAATGACGGCGATCGACACCTTCTTCATCTCAATCTCCTCCCCACCACATTCCTGCGCTTTCGCCTACGCGATTCGTTCGCTCTCGGGCACCGACAGCGGCCGAGGACGCGCGGGAATGGTACGCCCTTCGCTCCGGCGTGCGTTCACGGTATCCGACGCTGTTCGGCAAGCAGCCTCGAGGCGAGGCCAGGGAATCTGGCCTCAGAACTGCCAGCTCAAGACCGCACCGCCGCCACCTTGGGCCAGCGCAGGTGCCACCCCAAAGCGTGCCCCAGAGCCCTCGTCAGAATCCAACACGTACCAGAGGATGCCACCCGCCAACGCCGCCACACCCACTGCTCCGGTCACCCACATCCCAACCTGATAGCTTTCATAGCTGTCTTCGAACTCCACACGACGCGGGTCACCCAGCGCATACTTGTCGAGCTCCACGGCGTTGACACCATAGTTCACCAGATCCAAAACCACGCTGCTCAAGACCAAAGCGCTGCCGCCAGCGATCAATATCACGGCGCCAAGCTTACTCGAAGACCCGTCACCGGCCGCGATCGAGCCTGGTTCGATGTATTCAAGAGAAACCGAGACAGACCCGCTCCGAGCCGCTACGATAGTCACCGTCCGTTCTTGAGCCTTGAAGCCTTCCGCTGAGAGCTGCAGCCGATACTCGCCCTCCTCCAGCTTGTAGCTACCGCAAGGGCCCATGGGCTGCTCATTGATGGTGACCAACACGTTTTCAGGGTAACAAGACAGCGTCAGTGTCCCCGTCAACTCACAAGAACCCAGGTCGCTCAGGTATTTGCGCGCCTTGCTGCGCAGCTCCGTCGCCGCATCCGGCCGCGCCAGAAATTGCTCGTAGTACTTGCTCGCCGCCGCACAGTCCGCCTTCTTGTCGTAGGAGCGCGCGATATTATAGATGAGGTCCGGCTCGTCCCTCATCATTTTGGCCGCAAAGAACTTCTCGATCGCAGCGTCGAAGTTGCCCTCTTCATAAAACTTCAAGCCCTGCGCCACCACGTCCTCGAAGCTCTGCGCCCGAGCCAGATTCGGCCAGGCAAACAGCAGGAGCGCGAGCAGCCATACGCTGGCCCGTTGCATCGTTTTTCCCCTCAGTCAGCGTTCTCCATGCGCGCGCAGCACGGCGCGAGCTCGCCAAAGTGTAGCAGATCGACACCACACCGCTAGAAGCGCGAGCTCGTCCTGGTCGTCCTGGTCGTCCTGCTCAGCGCTGGCGCCTACCCCTGAACAGGCTGTGCTGCTTCGAATGGACTTTTGCTCCATGCCCTGAGAAGCTAGGCAAGTCAGCGCTCGCGCCGCTTGGCCCGAGACCTCCTTGACCTTGCGCATGCCCTCAGCAGCCATCTCCTTCAGGTGGACCCCATGCAGCAGCGCCCGGCTTTCGCCGATCCACTCTGGCTCTCCGCCCTGCTCTTGCTCGCCCTCAACGACCACGTCTTCAAAGCCCTCGGTGATGCGCCTCTCATTACGGGAAAGCTCAGTGACTTCGCCGGCTTGCTGGTTCTTCCCAGCGCCCTGGCCTTGCTCCCCTGGCTGCGCAGGCCTGTGCCCTGGCGAGTGCTGCACCTCGCCATCGCTGTCGGCTTCACGCTGCTGCAGCTCAGTCCTCACTTCGTCCTCGCCCTCAACAGCATCCTCGACGCCACCCTAGGCTTGACCTGGACGGTCTTTGCCGATCCCACCGATCTCTTCGCCCTCACGGTTTTGCCCTTGTCCCTGCTGCGTTTCGCGCCTTTCCGTGAGCGTCCGACGCCGCTTCGCCCCAGCAAAACGGTGCATCTCTTCTGCGGTGGGCTGGCTTGGGTCTTCTGCGTCGCCACCTCCGCTCCCGACCCCGAGCCTCGCTGCTGCGACGCTGGTCGGATTCAAGCCGACGCCTTTCTTCTCAACGAAACCGAGCGTCCGCTCTTGCTGCGATTGCGTCAGCTTCACCCCTCTGTCGACCTGGATTGCGACGCCGTCGCCGCTGCCCCCTCGCAATACCTGCGGCCGGACCTCTTTGGGCCCGCCAAAGCCTGGACGCTGCCCTCGCGCACTGCCATCCCGCTACGCGACCAGAGCCAAGAGCGGCGTTGTTATGCCGCCTGGGTCGATGGCGCTGAGCTGGATTCGCAGCTCTTCTTCTACTTCGCCCAGGACCTCCCCTACCGTCCCATCGAGGCCTACATCGACAGGGAAATCGGTGATCCCTTCCCCGAAGGCGGCATCATCATTGACGAGCAGGACACGACGCTGCACCTGCACACCCTTGGCAGCTCTCGGGTCGCCATCCTGCAGCGCAGCGCCCTCGCCCTCTTCGACCCACCCGCCCACTGCCCGAGCCTCAATGAAGCCTCGCGTGTCGCCTGGGGCCACCCCGTCGGGCCGCAGCGCAAACGCCAAGTCGCTGCGCGTCGCAGCGTCGACGGATGCCTATGGCTAGAGATGCAGAATACGGATTCCGGCTCCATCGAGGGGTATCCCGTGTGCATTCCCGATTGGCCGTTTCAAGACGGGGACGAGCTCGAGCTCCAGAGCGAGTTCAGCCCCGAACTGAAGATGCTCAGCGTCCGACGAACGACAGCCGACGAATCGACAGAGCTCATCGTCTTCTCTGGTACACGATTCCCCAGTCTCGATGAGCCCATCAACACCCGCATCCTCCCACGAAGCGACTGTCCACTGAGCCGCAGCGCCGACTGTCCAAGCGTTCAACAAGCTGCCACAGTGGCCATCAGCATTGCTGGGATTGATTATCGTTTGGAATACAATGTCGACTGGCAGGTCGCTGTCGCCAGCGGCGCCGAGTACCGCTTCACCCTGCTTCGGGCCGCCTATCGAAGTCTCGTCGACAGCCGCTGCTCTGGTGGTTCCAGCAAGGCTGGCGCAGACCTCGAGGGCCTTGTCCTGGTGAGGAGGCCTGCACCATGAAACGTTGTCCTCCTGGCCGCGACTTCTCGTCGATTGGGCGCTTGGCCTGTTCCCCCAAGTTGTTGCGTGCCATCCCTGGCACGCACCCTTCGGGCTTGCTTCGCAGCGAGTCTCCGCCTCCTGGCCGCGACTTCTTGTCGATTGGGCGCTTGGCCTGTTCCCCCAAGTTGTTGCGGCCTTGGCTGCTCTCGGCGCTCATTGTCTCGCTGCTCGCCTGCGAGCCAGGGCCCTCCCAACCTTCCGGGCGCGTGCCCGGCCAAGGACCCTCTCTCACCGTCGGCGGAGCCCGTGACTTTGGCTACTTTCGGCTCCTCGTGCAGAACGGGCAGGTCCCGGCACCTGAAGCTCTCGATGCGCTTGGTTTCTTCAACGAGCACCCTATCGACGTCGAAGCGACCTGCGACGAGCCAGCGTGTGTGCTCGGCGCCTTCGTGCAGGGCCAAGATTGGATTGATGGGAGCAGCACTCCCATGCTCGTCTTCAAGTGGATGGCCGGTGAGCCGGTTCTCCCACAGCAAGGGCCGCGACATATCATCGTCCTTGCTGAGCTCGGCCAAAGCATGGCCGAGCACTTCGATGCCCTCGAGCGGGCCCTTCGAGAGCTCCCAAGTCTGCTCGGACCGGAGGATCGCATCAGCTTGGTGAGCTACGCCAATCACGCGCGCGTCTTGGTCGAGCAGCGCGCAGCAGGTGACCCGAGCTGGAGTGATGCGGTCGCTCTCCTCCAAGCAGAGGGTTTCTCCAATCTCTATGCAGGCTTGGAAGCCTGCTCGCAGCTGATGATGCGAGCGCCTTCGGCCAACACCAAGCTCATCTTGCTCACCGCGGGGGCTGCAAACGCCGGTATCGTCCAGCACCCGCGCATCCTCGCGCTCGCCCGCAGCATCGCCGAACAGGGATGTACCCTGAGCGCGCTCGCCATGGGTGAGCATGCGCAGTACGACTTTGTCAAGCGCTTCGTCGAGCTCGGCAACGGAGGCCTGTACTGGCTCGACGACGCCTCCTCGTTGCTGGAAGTGTGTCGTGAGGAGCTTCAAAACGAGCTCACCCCGGTGGCGACGGCGGGCTTGCTGCGCCTCTCCTTGTCCCAAGCTTTCAGCGTGGACAAGCTCTTTGGTCCGTCGCTCGCTTCGGCGAGTGCTCGGGAAGCCTATCTCGACTTGCCGCTGCTCTCGCTCGCTGCGCGAGGCGCAGAGGCGGCACAAGGCCGCAGGGGGGCCGGGGCACTCTTCGCCATCTCCATGACCCAAGAGGCAGAGCTCGGCGCACACGTCGCCGAGGCGGTGTTCAGCTACCAGGACCTGGAGGGAAAAACGTGGACTCGAGCCTTGGAGGTGGGCTCAGCCACGCCGGCGAGTTTCGACGTGCGCCGCGCGGCTGAGGTCGTGAACCTCTATCGTCGCTTGAAAATGGTGCTCGAGCTCGCGCAAGTGGGGGACCTCGACGCGTCGCTTGCTTTGCTGCAGTCCCTGAGCGATGCCCTCGCGGTGCGAGCGCAGGGGGACGCCGACTGGCAGGCGGACCTAGAGCTCACGAATGCCCTCGCCAACAACCTACGGGCCCTCGGCGCGGGCAGCCCGCCTACCAATTATCGCACGCCAGTCTTGGAGTGGTGGTGAGCGTCAGGCAACCGAAAGCGAGCGAAGGGCACGCATCCTCTCGACAATCCTAAGGATTTGCTGCTGTCGAGAGGTCGGTACCCAAGAGCAAACGATGAAGCTCGAGCTCAGACCGCGGCTTCGGTCTGGGCATCCTTGGCTTTCGCGATCTCGGCGCGGACCTCGTCCATGTCGATCTCTTTCACTTTTCCGATCAGGTCTTCGAGCACCTTGCCCGGCAGAGCACCGGGTTGGGCGAAGAGCAGCACCTGATCGCGGAAAATCATGAGCGTGGGGATGGAGCTGACCTCGAAGTAGCCAGCCAGCTCTGGTTGTTCTTCAGTGTTGACTTTGGCAAAGACCACATCTTGGTGCTTCTCGCTGCTCGCCTCGAAAACGGGCGCGAAGGAACGACATGGACCGCACCAGGGGGCCCAAAAGTCCACCAGCACCATGCTGTTGTCGGACACGGTCTTCTCGAAATTTTCCTTGGTCAAATTGAGTGTCGCCATCTTCTCCTCCAAGATGCATTAAGCGCGTTGGGACGGCCGTCATCAGCTCCACGACTCCGCGCACCTCAGTGAGCCTCTCCCGCCTCACCTCGTTCGCTAAAATCCTGGAATCATTGGTCAATTGCGGCGACCGTTGTCTCGATGTGCTCTGAGCCCGGCTCCTGAGTTGCACTCAACAGCCCGGCAAACTCTACGTCAAGCCTGCGAGCATGCGGCATCTAGCCGCAGCGAGTCTCGCAGGAGCTCGGCCAACACTGCTATGGTAGTCACCTGCTGTGCGCGGACAAGAGCGTCAACACAACAATATTCAGTTGCGCGAATATTTCCCGCGTACTGTCGCTGGCGCCCTTTCTCGCAGACGCCTGGGCCACTAGCTCGGTTCGAGCAGTACGCCAAAAAGCCAGCCGCAGAGCGGCAGCAAGAGCAGCACCAGCGTTAGCATGATCAACAAATACGCGGGGGCCTCGGATTCGCTATGGTGGTAGCTGAGTTCGAGCCCCTCGCTGCTGAGCTCGGGGAGTGCGCCTCGAGTTGGGGTCAGGACCAAGGCCTCACCCAGCAAGACGCTCTGCACGCCCCATTGGGGTTGCGTCTGCGCGGTGGCACTCAGCTCTCGCTGAAGCTGTGCGAGTGCCTGCTCACCGCTCGCTTCGAAG
>JAVFAO010000008.1:0-46339 GCA_034002465.1 Myxococcota bacterium | reverse complement strand
CACCCCGCGCCCGCCTGTGACGGCGGGCGAGACTGTCCGCGATGTGGCGCCTTGCCGACCTCACCGAGTTTCAACCCGCGCCCGCCGGTGAAGGCGGGCGAGACTCCTGATCGGCGTGCCGACGCAGGCGCTTGTCGAGCAGTTTCAACCCGCGCCCGCCTGTGAAGGCGGGCGAGACGCACGTGGCCTCTGAGGTGGCAGTGCTCATGCAGGTTTCAACCCGCGCCCGCCTGTGAAGGCGGGCGAGACCTTCTCGATCACGTATTCCATTTTGCTGCGCATGGTGTTTCAACCCGCGCCCGCCTGTGAAGGCGGGCGAGACAGGAAGGCGAGGAGCCTGCTGCAGCGGTTGCTGGTGTTTCAACCCGCGCCCGCCTGTGAAGGCGGGCGAGACTCGCCCTTGCCGTGGTCGTATCCTAGGTTCTCTGCGATGTTTCAACCCGCGCCCGCCTGTGAAGGCGGGCGAGACTTGCAAGTCAGAGATGATGTCAACACAGTCCCTGTGTTTCAACCCGCGCCCGCCTGTGAAGGCGGGCGAGACCTCGCGCTTGCAAGCCATCGTCGACAGTGCCGATTCCGACCGCGTTGCGCGAACCCACCATGCACAGAACGCCCGCGAGCTGTCAACGGACCGAAGCGGAGGCGCAACCCCACGGAGCAGGCCGCGCTGCGGGCTTTCGCGAAGGGTGCCTAGTTTTCCAGGGCACTTGGGGTTCGCGCAAGGACGACGAATGGCGCGGAGCATGCGGCTCATACCAACAACGGTCCGCTGAAATCAACGTAGCCATCGATTCCGCGTACAATCACCGAGTCCTTACGCCCTCCACGCAGTCGATACAGGCGCAGCCGATCCTGCTGTGCGTCGATGATGTCGTCGAGCTGGCGCAATAGCATCTCGAGCTCCGCTTCGCTCAATGAACACTCGAAGACTGAGTACTGGACACGTTGCCCGAAGGCCTCGCACACTTTGGCGACCCTGCGCAGACGCCTCTCCCCCTGTCGGTCTGCCGTGGCAATGTCGTAGCTGAGCAGATAATCCATGAGTCTTTCCTATCGTGGTACGAACGGCACATAGCATTCGGCGTCACCGCGCAGGTGCCGCGCCAGCAAACGTGCTTGCACCATTGGCACCAACGACCACGGCATCTTGTTGCCAAGCAATGGATGCGTGATTTCCTCGCGCTTGCGTGTCTGGTACTCCGAGACCATCGTCCGGCGCGCTTCTTCGCCCAGCCAGATGGCACCACCCGGACGTTCGTCGAAATCTTTGGCGGTGACCTGGCGACGGTTGATGAGCGATAAGACGAGCCGATCGGCGACGAGTGGCCGGAATTCTTCCATGAGGTCCAGCGCGAGTCCGGGGCGACCGGGGCGGATGCCGTGCAGAAAGCCAACCTGCGGATCGAGGCCGACTGACTCGAGCGCAGCAACGCAATCGGTCAGCAGCAAAGCATATGCAAACGACAACAACGCGTTGGTCCGGTCTCTTGGCGGTCGACGCGTTCGGCCGGTGATGTGGAACTGAGCGTCATCCACTCGGACCAAGTGATTCATGGCGCCAAAATAAGCTCTGGCCGCGTTGCCTTCGAAACCTCGAATGGAATCGAGCTCGGTTGCCCCATCCAGCCCACGCAACGAGCTTGCGCTAACGTCGGCCGCAGCCCGTAGCGCCGCTGCCGTGTCGTCGTTGCGCGCCTCACGCGCTGCCCGCAACAACACGCTGCGCGCGTTGTGGAGCTTGCCCGCAACGAAGCTCGCCGCTACCTTCGCCGCTGCATCGGCGACTGTTGACACCGCATGCTGCGCCCGTCGCAAGAGCACATTGCCCGTAACGCCCCGCTGAAGGCGGCCAACGAAGCGCCCTTCGCCGCCCAACCAAACGATGCTCGAACCCTGCTCGGCAAGGGCCTCGATCAACGCGGGACTCAGCATGACGTTGCCAAAGACCACCACTGACGAGACGTGGAGCAGCGGCACTCGCAAGCGTTCGACACCACCGACCTCGACCTTCACGGTCTCGGTCTGCAGGCGCAAGAACGCGCGCTGTGACAGAACGAAGAGCGTGTTTTGGATTTGGTGCATCAGCGTTCGTCCTCAACAGGCTCGAACAACCAGCGAGGTTGCTCGACGGTTGGTGTTTTCGGCATACATCGGTCAACCATCGAACAACCGCGGCAGCGAGGGGTCTCGATCGCGACAGGCAGGCTGCCTTCACTCATCATTTTGCGGATCGCCGCTGCGGTCTGCGCAGTGCGCTGTCGCAGGGCCTCTGAAAAGTGGACCTCGCGTCGTCGTCGGCTGCCGTGATGGTAGATCGCTCCACAGGCGATACCGACGCCCAGCATCTCCTCCAGACACAACGCTTGCCCGCAAAGTTGCAAGTCGTCGTTGGGGTACTCCTTGCGTGGCCCGTGCTTGAACTCGACAGGATACACCGTTCCATCGGCGCGAAACTCGACCAGGTCAGCTTTTCCAATCAGGCCGAGACGTTCGCACCAGAGCGGCATCGCTCTCTCGAGCCGTACCCCTTCGCGCAACTCCCACTCTGGCTGATCGACCTTCGCGTGCTCGCTCGTGCCACGCAACGTGTGAACGTTGTCGTCGTAGACACCCTCGACGTGAATCAAGGCACAACGTCGAGGGCAGTACGCGTAGTGGTTGAGCGCCGACACTACGATGAAATCGTCACCTTCCATAGGAGCTTCCTACGCCTCAGCGCAGCTCGAGCAGCTCGACGCCTGCGGGAATGCGCTCCGGGTGCACCGTGATCGTGTAGTCCTCGAAGCGACGCGGTGCCTCGCGGTTGCGTTGCACCTCGACGACGCGACCCAGATCGAGCACGTCCTGCGCTGGGGCGCAGCCCAGCATCGCCTGGCGACCCCGCTGTTCATGCGCCGTATCTGTGCCGACGTGCTTGAACACGAACAGTTTGCGTGCTGCGATGAAGCCCTTGCTCGCCGAACGGTCATGATCCCACATGCCCAACAAGGCATCCCACAAGATGCCAAGGTCCTCCTCCGTGAAACCAGTGTCGTGTGCCAAGTGAGCACTGACGAAACCCCTCGCCACATAGAGACCATAGGGAATCAACGACTTGCGTCCCATTGTCCGCAGCTTGTCCTCGGGCTGTTTGCCTTCCCAGTCGAGGTAATCCTGGTAGCTCTTGGCGCTGGACACGTCCTCGGCGACTGCCATACGCGTAATCGATACATCCATTGGCAGCACCGGATCGAGAGAGCGGGCGAACGCTAGCTGCACAGGGCCGCGCACCTGACCAGCGTTGGGGCCCGTGCTCATCACCGCGCCAAAAGTTCGGACATCGTAGAAGCTGGCGCACATCCAACGTCGCGCCTGCTCGACCTTGGCCTTTGATGCCTCGCCCTTCTTCGGCACCTCGCCACCCGCCTCGTGTGCTCGCACAATCTGGCTGTTGAGGTTGGTTGCGTGCGCCACGAAGATGGAGAAGGGCATCTCGTTACCGCGTGCGACTTGCACCCAGTTGCGTACCCGCCGTTTCAGGGCCACGTCGGACACCAAGCCGTGCATGTCCTCGGGATCGATACGCGGCGCGTTTCCGGCATCGGGATCGCCATTGGGGTTGCCGTTGGCACAGTCGAAGAAATATAGAAACTCATAGCGATTCTTGATCAGTTCGGACGACATGGTGACTCCTTCCAGTGTGTGGAGACTAGCTGAGCTCGATGGATGTGGCGGCGCTGTTGGCCTTCGCCTCCCGCGCAGCGGTCATCTGCGCGAAGTCGTGGGCCTTCTGATGGTAGTAGCCGAGCGCGAACAGGCTCTGTCGCTCGAGCTCGAGTGTCCGTGGCAACTCGCTGATCGCGTTGAGCACCTCAGCGATGCGAAGCTCGAACATGTTGGCAAGCCCACCGTCGAGCTTGGCGAGGTGATGTGGTGCGTTGGCCAGCAGTCGCCCCACGACGAGCGCTGGGGTCTGGCTTGCCGAGCTATAGAAGCGCTGCACGACGCCAGCTCCGACATCGCCGAGCGCGGAGCGTTGCAGACTTGCGAGGACAGCGAGGAGCCGCCCGCAGTGGTAGGCAGCATCGGGATGCTCGGGGTTGAGTTTGGGGGTCATGGTCCGATCTCCGTTCGGTTTGCGCACGTGGTAGGCGCGAAGCAAGCCCATCCGTGCTGTGAGGGTGTAAATGCCCGGGTTGTTGTCTGTAACGATGTCGAGGGTTTGCCGGCGCACCGCCATGGCGACGGTGGCGTAAGGAATGGCCTCGCCAGCAATGGCGCTACGCCAGAGCTTGGTGACGAGTGGAGGAGCGAGGTCCTTCTTCTCCCGAACCAGCGAGGCACCCAGGGTGCCGATGCGAGGCGGCGCAGCCAGCTCGGTCCCCTGTGGAGCGACGATGGCGAGGTCTTGGAACCAGGAATGTACCTGCTCGAAAAGGCTGGCCAAGTCGCCCTCGAGCCAATCGCGCACCATCACCCGCCCCGCCATGCCGCTGAGACGAAGCGCCCGATAGCGGTTGCCGTCGAGCTCAGTCTGGCGCCCCGTGCGAATGCTGTCGAGGAGCTCGTGAAGGCTGCGGAGAGCGATGCGCTCGGCTGCACCGCTGGGGTCCTCGAGCCAGGACAACGGATCGTCCTCGCGCGCGACGGAGCCCGTGTACCAGTACGCCAGCTTGGCATTGCCAAGCGGTTCGCCTCCTTGCCGAAGCAACTGGTTGAGGGAAGCCCGATACGCAACCTCCGCTTCCGGCGACACTGCAGCCGCGGCTAGGCCGTAGCAACTGAAGGCGGCCTTGTCCGCACAGACCAGGCTGTCGCCCACCGGCTGCCCTCCGGTCGAGGCCAAGCCCTTGATCTTGCCATGGACATTGGGCGGCACCGCGAGCTCACCAGTCAGCAGGCATACCTCGGGTTGGCGTCCGCTCGCCCCCTCGCCGCCCTGAGCGACAGGTGCAGCGAAGCGAGCGGCCCACCATGGATGCCAGCTCTTGAGCTCGATGAGGATCTGGCCATCGACCTGAAGCGTGAGCTTGTCAGTGGTCTTGACCTTTCGCTCGAGGAATGCACTGCGGATCGCTGCCAGCACCAGCTCATCACGCAAAGCAGCAGCAGCGATCAAGAACAGCTCATCGCCACTCTCGCGCCCTGCCCAATCGAGCAGCAGGAGAAAGAACTCATGCTTCCTCCGGTCTTTGTCAGTGTCGCTTCGCGCCTCGGGCTTCTTCGGATCGAAGATGGCGAGGGTCGCGGCCGAATCAGTAAGAAACTGTGCCCAAGAGGTGCTACGAGTGCCGCCAAAAAGAGACGGCTCCGTGATTTCGTCGGGGGCGTCGAAGAAGGAGCGAGGAACGCGGCGCTTCCCTTGCTTCTCCGCGATGTCGACGACACCGAGAAAATGACCCTTTCGGTCCAAGCTCAGCAGCCAGCCCACTTGAATCGTCGCGAATCCCCGCCGCGGGTTGAGCGAGTGACTCTGAGCGTATTCCACCAAGTGATGCAGCATTAGCGTGCCTCCCTTCTTTGTGGCTTGCGAACGCGCGGGTCAGAGTACTCCGGCACCTCGAGGCGGCCGCGTACGACCTTCGCCTCGAAGGCACTCACCGAAGGCGCCGCAGACGAGTCCTGATAGCGATCACGCTCGAAAACATCGTAGAGCATCCAGCCTAGGTCTAGGTCTAGGTCGAGCGGCGGTGGCTCCTTGCTTGGGTCTTCGACGAGGCGAAAGTACGCCGGAAACTCGCGGCAGCCGAAATACGGTTGGCTGTGGCACTGACCACGGGCGGCGCGGCGTCGAAACTGCGCTTCCAGACTGGTGATCTCTCCTGCTGCCTGGGGCCACACCACCATCTCGGCGTGCAAGCGAAAGCGCACATCCTTGAGCGCCATGGTCTGGCGCTGGGTACGTCCTTTCTGGTCGTTGCCGCCCGAGGCGTCAGCCCAGATCGGTTCGATCTTCTCGTTGCCAAGGCGCCACCGATTCAGCGTGCTCTCGGAAGGGGCTTTCTCTTTGACCTCGTTGCGGCGCAGGGCGAGGTAGCGCGGCGGAGTGAGCAACTCGACGAGGCGCAGGTGCCATCGAAAGCGGGGCTTCCAATAGATCGCCTCGAAGATCGCACGACCCGCCGACGGGGTAATCACCGGATAACTGAAGCGCTCGACTTTGAGCTCTGGCCGCGTGAAACAGGCCAGGTCCCCCCATACCTCGAGACAGTGATAGTTGCTCATCTTCTCTCCTCTGCGTTCAGTGAGCTCAAACGATCCAGGGCCCAGCGTCGTGATTGAGGCGCAGGCCGATGAACGGGTCATAGGCAGTGACATCTGTGAGTGCGAACCAGTCAGGCGACGGTTGATGAGTTCGCCATAGCGGCAATGGCTCGAGGCAGGTCGCGAGAGACTGCGAGGACACATGGCGCGGGACCGCCACCACATGGTGCTGTGCGCGTCGCATCCAACCCTTGCTGATCCCTCGGTCATGGGCCTCGTCACGTAGCTTTGCAAACGCACTTGCGTCCCAAGGCACCAGTACGTGAACGCTGTCTTGCTCTATCAAGCGATAGAGACGCGCCGTTTCGGGGTAATCCTGATTGGCAATGGCCGCCGTAAGCTCCTCGCGTTGTGTCTCGGGGCGGGCAAGGCCGTAGAACTGCCGATAGTAGTCTTGGAACACGACGGGATCGTCCAAACCCAGGGTGGCGTTGCACCGTTCCAACATCAGCTTGAGGACCGAGGCGCCGTGCTCATAGGCTACGCTGGGGTAACACTCCTCACTCGGGACGAACACCACGACACGTCCTCGTGCCAACCGTCCGTTGCGGTTGCAGCGCCCCGCTGCCTGGGCAATGGCTTCGAGTGGGCCAAACGCTCGGTATACGACAGGGAAATCGACATCGACACCAGCCTCGACACATTGCGTCGAAACCAAGATGCAACGCGCCCCCCGATTCAAGCGCTCACGCACCTCTTGCAACACCTGCTGCCGATGACTCGCGCACAAGGAAGTCGATAGGTGCAAAACGCCATCGGCGGCCTCTTGGGTGAGCTCGAACAGCGACGCCGCATGACGCTTGAGGTTGACGATGCACAGAGCCTGCTCCTCGTCGACGAGTGAGCGCGCGACCTCCGCCAGTTCGCGCCGTTCATCGGCTTTGGGCCACTCGACGCTCGTCCGGCTCGCTCGCTCAAAGAGGCGCAAGGACGGGGATACGAGCTCAATTGGACGCCAACTCGCTCGTTCTCTCGCAACCAGGACGGGGTCGAAGTGCTCGAAAGCCGGTTGTGTTGCAGTGGCAAAGACCACAGTCGCATTGAAGCGGCGAACCATCCGATCAAGCGCTGCCAGAGTCGGCACAGCGAGCCCCACAGGCAAGGTCTGTGCCTCGTCAAAGAGGATGACGCTGCGCGCGAGACGATGCAACTTACGGCACGCTGACGGTCGATTGCTGAAGAGCGACTCGAGCAGTTGTACGTTGGTGGTCACGATGAGCGGGGCGTCCCAGTTTTCCGTCAGCGCTCGCGTCGCCCGCTGCGCCGCTTGCTCGGCGTCGGTCTGTGCGGTCTCGGCGCCCATTCCTGCCAGACTGTGATGTTCGAGGACAAAATCGTGGCCAAGGTCTCGCTCAAAGACCGAGCGCAGGATCGACGCCGTCTGCTCGATGATGCTCAGAAACGGGATTGCGAGCACGATTCTGCGCATTTCGTTCTGCAACGCGTGCTTCAGAGCGAAGGCGAGCATTGCCAGCGTCTTGCCCGTGCCCGTTGGTGCGCTGAGGGTAAAGATTCCTGGAGGAAGCTCGGCACCCTGCAGACAGGCCAGCCATAGGTCATCGCGCATCGCATTGACTGAAGGTGCAGCCCAAGAGCGTTGGCGCACTTGCTCGACGTGGCGCTCGAGGATCGCCAACGCTGCTCTCGCGTCGAGTCTCGGGCCTTCGGCTCGCAGCGTGTTCTCGCTGGCCGAGCTTGCCTGAAAATGCGCCTCGGTATCGAGAAAATCTGCGTCCACGAGGGTCGAGAACAACATGCGAACGTCGACCATGTCGCCAGTGTGCTCGCCAATCGTCCCTGCTTCGGTCATGGACGGGCGCGCGAGTCCGTCGCTCTCAAAGTGCTTCCACAGCTCGTCCGTGCCTGTTGCCGATAAGCGCAGACGCTGCGGATGTTGTTTGCACAGACGTGAGGGGTTGAGCCCACCCAGGGACTGTTTATCGCCACGTCCAAGTCCGACGTGATGCCCTGCAACGGCCAACGCTGCAGCAACACTGCGATGCTCGACCAAGGCAGCCCAGGCACCAAGCGACCAGTGATCGATATGCGCAGCCTCATTTCGCAACCGAGCCTGGAAGAGGTCGCCATACTTGCCGAGGTCATGCAGAACACCAGCAAGCGCCGCGACATCCCCGAGACCGAGCGGTTCGCCCAGCTTGCGTGCGAGCGCGGAAACGCCAGTCAGGTGAGCAGCGACCGACTGTTCGACCCCGTGTTCATTGGCGCTGTGAGCCAATCTCGCTTGCATGCCTCGTCTCCACGCCGACAGCTTCTGCTGCGCTTCATTGAGACACAGTCCAAGTCAGAACACAACCCTGCGTGAGCCATTGTGGACTGTTCTTGTCAAGCAGAGGCTACAGCCACCGCTGTGCCCGCTTTGATGTGGGGCAGCAAGAACGGCAAATCTCGCGCGTCGTCTTGAACACCCGCGCTGAATCTCGCCAGACCCAGCTTTCATGATGCGAAAAACCATTCGCCACTTTCATTGGTTCGCGGTGATACATCTGAGCTCGTTGTGTTCGCACACTGGGGGACGACAGCGCAGATCCCATGATCTTGCGCTCAGCCGACCTTGCTGCGCACGCGACGAGCGCTGCGATGCCCGCAGCCGACCTTGTCGACGCACGCAGGGGCGCCTGCGACGAGCTCAGCCGACCCTGACTGACGGCGCAGGGGCGCCTGCGACGAGCTCAGCCAACCCTGTCGACGCATGCAGGGGCGCCTGCGAAGAGCGTAGCCGACCTTGATGGCGGCGCGACGGCGACTGCGGCCAGCGCAGCCGACCCTGTCCGCGCACGCGGGGACGCCTGCGCTCATCGCAGCCCGTGTCGCTGACGGCGCGACGACGACTTCGCGCGCTTTACTCGCTGTCATCCTGCTCTTCGGCGCTCTGCGTCGGGGCCCTGCTCTCGTCTCTGGGCAGGAAGAAGGACTCGACCAAGGCAGCTTCCTGGGGGAAGATGGTGCTCAGTTGGGCCTTGGTCACCGCAAACAGCTTGCGCGCTTCGAGCTTGAGGTGATAGCGGTCTTTGCCAGCAGCAGTACGGACGTTGATGGCCGCTTCGAGCGCATTCCTCGCGGCCTCGGCCTTGTCGGTGACAGCGGCGAGCGACGCCGCACGTTCCCGCAGCGGGGTGAGGGCGGGGTTGTCTGGCAGCCGTTCCACGAGTCCGAGCACACCTCGTACATCGCTGATCTCCCGATCGATACCAAGTCCGACGGGGCGGCTGATCTTGGCGGCGCTCTTTGCAGCGAACAAGAACGAGAGCACGTGCAGCGTGGGGTCGAGCGAATCGACGCTCTTGGCCGTCGCCTCGAGCGCGCGCAGCTCACGCCCCATCGTGAGGTCGAGGCGGTTGAGCTTCACCCGACCGACGAGGACGGCCTCGTCGAGCTCCCACAGCGCCAGGTCCGAAGCCTTCGCCTTGGTATAGAGCCCAAGCACGGGCTCGGCGAGCTGCGCGGTCTTGGGCTCGTCGGCGAGCGAGGTGGACAAGAAGAAGAGCGAGCGACGATAGGTTTCGAAAGCGGTCTGGACCGAGAGCTGTGCCATCAATGACTCCAGGGCGAAGGCCCAGGCGATCCTTGATTCGCCTGAGGCGAGGTGGAGGTCGTTCTCAGGATTGATGATTTCCCAGTGTTCTTCGGCTCTTCACGAAAGACTAAGGGCCCCGCACTCAAAGTTCGTCCGAACTCAGTGTCGAGCCGAGGATGCCATGTGTGCGGAAGGCAAACTGTCCGCACGAGGAAGTACAGAGAGGAACCTAACAAAGAAGCCCAGGCGCGACAAGGAAAACCAAACCAGTATTCGCGCTCAATCGCGCCGTGTCCTCGAAGCGCCTGCAATTCCTTTGGAATGTCGAGCGGTACCTGCCCTGTGAGCGGTGGATTCAGGAACACGAGAGACGCCAGCGACACGCGAAATGGCGCTGCTTGCGAGCGCCTGAACGCGATGCTATGCCCTACATGGGTCCATGAAGGACCCACCCCTGGGGACCGCCATGCCTTCTGCCCGAGCCGCAACACCTCGCGTTCGTCGCATCGAAATTCGAGGGCTCTTCCGTCAATACCACCACCAGATTGACCTCCGCAGCGAGGAGAGGGTCACGATCCTCCACGGACGCAACGGCGTGGGCAAGACCATGACCCTGTCGCTGCTGCATGCCCTCTTCCGGGGCGACTACGAGCGCTTCTTCCGTGTGCCTTTCGAGAGCTTTCGCGTGGAGCTCAGCGACGGTTCCTTTCTGCAGCTCCTTCCAAAGCCCAAACCGCGGAAAGAGAGGACGACGCCAAATCATTGGACCCTGGAGTATTCGCTCCCTGGCGCTTCGAAGAGAACGGCGCCAATCCTCCTGGCCCTGGAGTATTCGCTCCATGGTGCTCCAAAGAAGAATGTCGAGATCGAGTTTGAGCAACTGGTTCCCAATTCATGGTTGAAGAGAGACGAAGCAGAAGAGCTTCGTCGCTCAGTTCCGTCCGAAGAACTTGGGTTGGTGTTCCTCTACGAAGAGAGAGACCTCATTGTCCTGCGCCAGCAGCTTCGCGTGCACTTCGTCGAATCCCAGCGACTGCTGAAGCTCAACGTCGAACGCGTCCCCGACCGCGACGGGCCCATGTTCACCAGCACGATGAGCGACATCAGCGAAGAGATGGGGAAGCGTCTGATCGAGGTCGATTCAGCGTATCGGAAGAAGTCGACCGAGCTCGACAACACTCTGCCCTCTCGCTTGTTCGCCCCTGCGCCCGAGCCCATCTCCAGCCTGCAAGCACTCAAAGAAGGCATCGACACCCTCGCAAAAGAGCGGAAACGCCTCACTGAGATGGGGCTGCTCGCCGACACCAATACGCCATCGCTCGACCCCGACGCGCTCGATGAGACCCGGCGCACGATGTTTGGCGTCTACCTCTCCGACAACAAAGAGAAGCTCGCGGTCTTCAAAGAGCTCGCCGATCGGGCGGAGATCCTGCTCGGGATCGTGAACCACAAGTTTGCCCCCAAACGCATCATCCTCGATCGGGAGAAGGGCTACCACGTCAGCAGCCACGATGGCCAAACCCTCGAGCTCGACATGCTCTCCTCTGGCGAACAGCATGAGCTCGTGCTGCTGCACAACCTCCTCTTTCGCGTCGAACCCGGCGCGCTCCTGCTCATCGACGAACCGGAGCTGTCGCTGCACGTCACCTGGCAGATCGAATTCCTCGACGATCTGATCCGCATCGCGAAAACCGTGGGCTTCGACGCCCTCGTCGCGACGCACTCACCCTACATTGCAGGCCAACGCGACGACCTCCTCGTCTCACTTGGGGCACCAGAATGAGCAGTTCTGTCTGGCCCGAGCCCGCTTGGGAGTCAGAGTACCGCATGTTCAATGCCGCGCGGCCTACGGTGTTCCTCTTCCTCGAGGGCAACAGTGATCGGCAGTTTTGGGCCAGCCGAGTCGACACCAAGAGCTGTCAGCTCCGCGCTTGCGGAGGGAAAGCCAAAGCCATAGCCCGCTTGGACACAGCGCGAGCGAAGCAGTTCGAGCTCGTGCTCGCCGTCTTGGATGCCGACTTCGATCGTCTCGAGAACAGCCTCGTCGAACGTGATGACCTGGTCTGGGTCGATTTCCATGACCTTGACATGCTGCTGCTCGCATCTCCTGCGCTCGAGAAAGTCCTGTCAGAGCTCCCTTCGCCAAAGAAGCGAGAAGATTTCGAGAAGGCCCATGGCCCGATTCGTCAAGCACTCCTCGAACGAGCCCGAGACCTTGGTCGCTTTCGTCTGCTGTCCAAGCGAAAGCAGCTTGGATTGACCTTTCGCAAGCGACACGAGGACGCTTGGAAGTATCTCGACTACGAGAAGTTCTGCCCTCGAAAAGACTGGTCGTTCAATCGGCAGAAGATGATCAAGGTTGTGTGCGATTTCTCCCAGCGCCATGACTTGGACGCAACCCAGCTCGCTCAGGATATCGAGACCATCGCGTGTGATGATTTGTGGGAGCTCTGTGTCGGGCACGATCTCGTGGGGCTGCTCTGCGTTGGTCTGCACAGCAAACTCGGCAGTAAGCAGCCCGAGCTCGCGTCGTTCGAGCGAGAGCTTCGCCTCGCCTTCGAGTGGGACGACTTGAAAGCGAGCAAGATGTACGCTGCGTTGCGCGCTTGGGAACAGGCACACCATGCTGTCAAGGTTTTGAAGCATTCAAGCGACACCGACTGAGGGCTGCATTGAGGCGTTCGGCGACCGAACAAGGCAGACGAAGGGAGTGGCGATGCCTCACGACAAGAGCCAGAGCGGGTCTTGAATCCTACTGAGTCCTGTCACAGTCAGTTGACCCCTGGCGATGGCGCCCCATCATCGTCGACCACTCCGACATTGCTCGCGCTCTGCGAGCGACTCGAGCCTTCCGATGATTTTCTTGGTGGGGCTCTGCCCCACGCCCCGCCAAAGGGCTAGCCCTTTGGAATCCCATCTCTTTTTCGTATTGATAGGCGAACGCACTTGAAGCTCTCGTTCCCCTATCCGTACCGCCGTCACTCGACCTCGTTCCCCGTCAACCGCTGGAACCTCTGCTTCGCACCGCGCATGACAAGCGACCACCAACGCTCTACACTGAAGGCGCTGCAAGGACGCTGGCCACAACGCCCAGCCCACGCGCTCCGAGGGATCCCAAGATGCCAAGCACCTGCAACGCCATGCTCACTCGGCTCGCCCTGCTGCTCTTCCTCGCCGTCGCCCTCTCGGCCTGCCAGCTCGATTTCAGCCAAGAAAAACTACCCTCCGACCTCAAACCCAGCGAGCTCCCAGAGCTCGACCAGGCTGATGCCGAGCTCGACCAGCTCGACCAAGACCAAGACCTCGAGCTCGGCGACACCTGCGCCTTCTGTAGCCCCGAGGCCTGCTGCGACGGTGTCTGCGTCAACCTCGCCAACGACGCCCAAAACTGCGGAAGCTGCGGCAACGCCTGCGCCCAACGAGAGCTCTGCCTCGACGGGAGCTGCGCCTGCCCCGCCGGTACGCAGACCTGCGGCGACGAGCGCTGCGTCGATCTGCTCAGCGACAAACAGCACTGCGGCGCCTGCAACACGCTCTGCGACTACAACTGCTTCAACGCCGTGTGTAGCTGCGGGCAGGGCTTCTGTGTGCCGCCCCAGGAGTGCTGCCCCTACGCCCCAGGCGCGCTCACAGAGGCCACCTTCGATGACTTCATCTGCCTGAATCTGCAAGAAGATCCCTTCAATTGCGGGGGCTGCGGCGTGCAGTGCGGCGAAGGCGAAGTGTGCATCGACGGCGAGTGCCGCTGCGGTGAGCAGCCCGGCACCGAAGGGCCCTTCTGTGTCCAGGCCAACACCTACTGCTGTGCCGATGCGCCAGGAGAGGACGGTCTGCTCGGCACCTGTCTGGAGACGGGCGAGCCCTGCCTGTGTGGAGGAACCCAGCTCTGCGAAGAAGGGACCTACTGCTGCGTCATCGGGGAGAAACACCAGTGTGTGGAGAGCAGCACTGAACACTGCGGGCCGGGGTGCCGCGTGTGCCCAGACCCGAACATGGTCTGTCTCTACGATCTGT
The DNA here is from genome assembly GCA_034002465.1 of Myxococcota bacterium. Lineage (GTDB taxonomy): Bacteria > Myxococcota_A > Bradymonadia > UBA4248 > JAVFAO01 > JAVFAO01. Next base: position 32,547 of record JAVFAO010000008.1, on the reverse strand, counting down.
GTCGCTGTCCCACCGAGCTGCCCAACAACTGCGAGGGAAGCTGCGTCAACGTCACCACTGATCCCAAGCACTGCGGGGCCTGCGGCCAAGCCTGCGACCCCACCCAGGACTGCTGCGACCGCGCCTGCACCAGCCTCGCCACCGACGAGCAAAACTGCGGCCGCTGCGGCGCACAATGCACCGAGGAACAGCAATGCTGTGCGGGGCGCTGCCGCGACGTGCTCGACGATCCCCTGCACTGCGGCGAATGCGGCCAACGTTGTGGCGAGCTCGAACGTTGCCAAGAAGGGGCCTGCGTCTGTGATGAGACCTACACCGCCTGCGCAGGAAGCTGCGTCGAGCTCGACAGCAACCCCCAACACTGCGGTGCGTGCGGCCACAACTGCCTCATGGGCCAGCTCTGCTGCGATGGAGAATGCGTCACTCCAGGCAGCAGTGAGCACTGCGGCGGCTGCGACCCTTGTGAAGAGGGCTTCGACTGTTGCGGACAAAGCTGCGTCAACACCGAAAGCTCCAACGAAAACTGTGGAAGCTGTGGAAATGCTTGTTCGTCCTCACAGGTCTGCTGCAATGGCGTCTGCGCCGTGCAGTGCGGGAGCTGTAGCCCCGCTTGTGCCAACGGTCTCTTCTGCTGCGGCACGAGCTGCGCCAACTTCAGCTCCTCGGAGCAGCACTGCGGCGGCTGTTTCCAAGCCTGCGAAGCCGAAGCGCTGTGCTGCAGCGGCCAATGCACCGACATCCAAACAAGCCTCAGCGACTGTGGCTCTTGCTCGAAGAGCTGCAGCGGCGAGAACCCCGCTTGTTGTTCCGGTCAATGCGTCTCTGACCTTACGCTCAGCGCGCAGCACTGCGGAGCCTGCGGCAACGACTGCGGTGACGGCGAATGCTGTCCCACCGAAGACGAAGACGTCGCCTGCGTCGACACCCAGGTCTCCCTCGAGCACTGCGGCGGCTGTGGCCAGACCTGCGCCGAAACCTGCTGCGAAGGCAACTGCGTCAACCTGCAGACCAACGACAACAACTGCGGTGCCTGCGGCAACCGCTGCGGCATCGAACAGAACTGCGTCTCCGGTACCTGCACCGAGGGCGGCTGCGAGCTCAGCGATCCCCACGGCATGTTGCCCGTCTGGGCCTATCTGCTGCTGCTCTTCGCGTTCAAGTCCTCGCTCAGACTTCGTCAGCGGCCCTCCCGCAAAGCCGCCTAGGCGAGGGGCTCAGAGCATCAGTTCGGAAAGCTCGAAACCCATCGAGGAATACCTTCATAGCCTCGACTCCCCATCTCCATCAATGGAGAGGGGGTTGGGGGGTGAGGTCTCCAGCGCATGCACCAACACAAAGACAAGAAGCACATCCACCACACACAACGGTTGCCGTTGGATTTGGAAGCTCACGCAGAGACGCAGAGACGCAGAGACGGTCTTTTCGTGGTCAGCGCCCAGTCAGCGCCATCGCCTGGCTGCCGCATCATCACCTCGAGGAATACCTTCATAGCCTCGACTCCCCATCTCCATCAATGGAGAGGGGGTTGGGGGGTGAGGTCTCCAGCGCCAGCCCGAATACAAAATGGGCGCTCAGCTTCGCCTGCTTCGTCGCAGCAGCGCCACCAAAGCCAGCAGCAGCAGCAGCGCTCCACCACGCGGGCTGCTCGAGGCGAGCGCGCAGGTGCAGTCGGCAGGGCTGCTGTTGACCACGAAGTCGGGTCTTCCTTCGTTGGAGTCGGTTTCGAGCTCGTCGAGCTCGGGCTGAACTTCGAGCTGCTCCTCGAGCTCCTCGTCCTCGAGGGGCTCGGGCTCGCAGGCAGGGTCCCCAACGCAGTCGATATCGTCGCAGTCGAAGAGCCCATCGTGGTCGTCGTCCAGCCCGTTGCCGCACTGTTCGACACAGCTGGGATGCGCCACACAGGCCGGATCGAAGCAGTCCACCAAGTCGTTCTGATCATCGTCCAGACCATTGTCACAGACCTCGGCACAGACCGTCGCCGGGTTGCAGTCGTTGTCCGTGCCGTCACAGCGCTCTGGGTTGTCGCCAGTGTCATCGGAGCAGACCTGCTGACCACCCACGCAGCTCAGGCTGCCCTCGATGCACAGGTCGAGGTCGGCTCCGTCACAGGGGTCTCCATACCAGTCCTCGTCAATCCCATCGGGGGTAGCGGCGTTGCAGTCGTTGTCCTGCCCATCGCAGAGCTCGAGATTATCGATGACGTTGTCCGAGCAGAGCTGGACGCCGCCGACACAGGAATACACACCCTCTGCACAGAAATCGGCGTCTGCGCTATCGCAGAGCTGTCCGTTCCAGCCCTCACCCGAGCCGTCGGCGCTGCGCGGATCGCAGTCGTTGTCCTTGCCGTCACAGCGCTCGGGGGCGTTGGGGTAGACCGTGTTGTCGCCATCGTCGCAGTCTGCGCCACCACAGGCCAGGTCTGCGTAGCCGTCGAAATCTGCGTCCGGACAGGCCTGGCAGACGTCGCCCACACCGTCGCCGTTGCTGTCGGCTTGGGTGGGGTTGTGGTCGTCTGGGCAGTTGTCGTCGTTGTCGTGCCAGCCGTCTTGGTCGCGATCGCGGCGCAAGCTCACCGCCTCGGCCCAGATGGTGCCGGGCCCTCCCCCCTGCGGCGGCGCGGTCCACGAGAAACGGTTGTTCATCAGCGACTCGTCCACCACGTTGGCCACCACCACATCGAAGATGATGAACGCTTCGCCGCCAGGCTGCAGGGTGATGTTGTTCACCCGTACCGTATTGCCAGAGGAGGCGGGGGTACCCGCGCTGGTGGAGACGAAGCTCCAGCTGCTCGCCTCGAGCGGCAGCTCGTCACTGATGTTGGTGGTCCCTGCCTCGTTTCCGGAGTTGCGCAGCGCGATGGTGTAGCGCACCGTGTCACCCACGTCGACCTGCCCATCCCCGTCGAGGTCCTGATGTAGCGCCGCGGTCTTGGTCGAGGTTCTGGCAAAGTTGGGGTCGTAGGTGTCGAAGCCTATGACGTTGATGGCGATCCACCACTTCTCGGTGGTGGCCGAGTAGTTGACGTCGACCGAGCTGTCGCGCGCGGTCAGCGCGGCGGTGATGTCGAACTGATCGATGTCCACACCCACCAGGTTGGTCTGCGTCGGCACGGTGGTGTTGATGGTGCCATTCATGGGGTTGTTCGCGGGGTTGATGCTGTCGCTCAAGACCAGTGGCCCGGCGCTACCTGGGTTCCCGTTGACCGAGACCTCCTCCTTGTTGCCCGTGCCCGAGCCTGCATCACCTTCGAGGACCCAATAGGTCAGCTTGCCTTGCGGCGGCGAATCGATGTCGACACCGCTCAAGGAAATGGTGCGGTTGCCCGTGCTCGGATCGGCGCTGCTGTGGAACATGGTGACGATGCCATCGTAGAGGCTGACCTGCCGAGGTCGGAGGCTGTTGTCCGAAAACACCAAGAAGAGCGTGGTGGAGGCGTTGTCGGTCGCGCTGTTGCTGATCTTCCCGCGGTACGAGGCGACGCTGTAGGTGCCCAGCATGTTGCCGCCGTGGGCGAGCAACAGGTCGGTGACATCGGCGTGGCAAACCCACATGTCATAGGAGACGGCGTTGCAATCGGCGCAGTAGCAGTCGGCGTCGGCCGCGTTGACGCTGTGCAGGCTGCCGTCGGGCAAGGTGAGCTGAATCTCCTTGTCCGGCACCAGGCTGGTGCGCGCACAGGCACCGGCAGAGGGCTGGTTTTGGGTACCTCCCCAGTAGAGCCGGGCCCGCTCGAGCTGAGCGGTGGGGGGCACATCGGCGCTGCTGACCTCGAAGGAGACGCTCGGCAACAGCGTGTCGGCCTCACCCCCAGGGTCCTCTCCGTCGGTGGCGAGCGCCGCGCCGGTCATGAAGTAATTGATGTTGCCGCGCCAGGTCTGGCGCTGCAACAAGGGCTCATCGGCGTGGGCAGAAGACACGAAGAGGAGCACGAAGCTCAGACTAACGCTCGACAAGATGGTACGAAAAGAACGATTCATGGCTGCTCCTGAGACGCCGCCCGCTAGGCTCGGGCGATTCGTCGCTCAGCATAGTGTAGCGCGCATTCGTGCCAACTGCGAATGCCGACCCAAGCACCTCTCTGCTCCTCTGCGGTTCAACTCGCTTGCGCATCAATAGGAGCTCGCTAGAGGAGCTCGCTAGCGCGCTTTCCGTCGTCGCCAGCACAGCAGCGCAAGCAACCCCAACGTGCCCAGCGCCAGTCCCGAGGAAGGGGCCCCAGAGGAGGCCAGCCGACAACCACAGCCGTCCTTGGAGGAGGTGCCCGTCTCGAGCTCGCTGTCCTCCAGCAAGTCCTGACCTTCAGCCACATCCGCCGGCTCCAGCTCCTCACTTGGCTCGTCTGCCGTGTCTGCCGTGTCTGTCGCATCCACCTCGTCGAGCGGCTGCTCGTCCAGGACGTCGGCCTGCTCCAGTTGCTCTGGCTCATCGAGCTGCTCTGGCTCGTCGAGCTGCTCGGGTTCGTCGAGCTGCTCTGGCTCGTCGAGGACCTCGACCTGCTCCGGCTCCTCCACTGGAGTGCCCGCCTCGGTGACGGCGCGGATGTCGTGCAGCGAGCCCTGACCGCCACCGTTGGTCACCAGGCTGAAGAAATAGAGACCCGGCTCGACGTCGTCGAAGGACGCCTCGTAGCGGGTCACCGAGACCATACCCGACGGGCTCATCCAGTTTTCTCGTCCCAGGCTGTGCTCCCCAGCGCTCAGGGTGCCGTCATGTGCGACGTTCAACCTGCCGCTGGCCGGTGTATACTGAAACAACAGAGGCGAACCGAGCTTGCCAAGCACTTGATTCTTCGGTCGAGAGGCGAACATGCTGTCTTCGCCGGGGTTGAGCCAGTTGATGCGGATTCTGCTGTGACCATCTGGGACCTCGACCTGGAACTGCACGATGCTCGGGACGATGGGGGTTATCCCCATCACTTGCGGGCTGTAGACGTAGAGGGTGGGGCGCGCGCCCTGGGCTAGGTCGATGACGCGGAGGCAGTCCATGGTGTTGCGGGTGGCGAAGACCTCGTCGACGGTGGGAAGCCAGGCCTCGTCGAGCATCCAGAATCTTCCACGCACCGACTGGGAGGCGTTGCGGTGGTTGGCGGTGGGGGCGAGGCCGACCATGGCGTCGAAGATCGCTTGGTCGACCACCGTCACGTCGGCGCCGTGCTCGGCGACGAGGCGCGTGCGCAGGTCCCAGAGGGCGCCGCTGTAGTGGGTGGAGTCGTCGTGCACCTCGGCGACCTGGTTGAGGGGGCAGGCGTGGCTCTCTGTGAGGTCGCGGATGGCGCCGGAGGCGACGCCGAGGGCGGTGCCGACGTAGTTGCCGACGGCGGGGTCATTGCTGAGCGCGGCGGCGAAGTAGTCTGCGAAGGCCTCGTGCAGGGCTCCGGGTCCAGTGTCCAAGCCCTGTTGATCATAGGCGAATTGGCCGAGATTCGAGGTCGAGAAGATGACCGCGTGGGTGAACTCGTGGTAGACGATGTCGCCGTCGTAGGAGAAGTCGACCGTGCTGCCCTGGCCAAAGACCATGCTGTCGTCTGGCCGTTCGTAGACGCCCGGGATGAGGGGCCCAGCGGGCATGAAGGCGGCGTTGTCGAAGGGCACGAGCTCACCGCCGAAGGGGTTGCTCATGTCGGGGATGCGGAAGTTGACGACGGCGCGGATGGGGGTCTGGCTCAACTGCTCGAAGCCAAAGCCCTGGAAAAATTGGTACACGTGGCCCACGTGGTAATACATGTGGGCTTCGGCGAAGTCGTCCACGTCGATGAGCCGCTCACCCGTGGCGGGATCGATGCTGGTGTCACCGGGCCATACGGGTGTGAAGAGGAAGTCGCCGTTGGGGTCTGCCTGGGCTTTGTGCACTTCCGAGCAGATGCCCACGGCCATGCCGTAGACGCTGATGCTTTCCCCTTGGTCGACGCAGTTCTGAGCTTTGATGAGGGGTCCCGAGAGGTAGCCCGAGTCATCGAGCTGCCAGAGGCTGAGTTGCTGCGTGGGCTGATCGGCGAGGGCACCTGGACTGGGGACGAAGGCGTTGACCTGGTCGTCGTGGTAGCCGAGCTCCTCGATGCCGAGCAGGGCACCCGAGTGCGCATCGACGCTGGCGACGCGCCCGTCGACGGCATGTAGCTCAGGAACGTCGATGAGATAGGCGAGTCGCAGCTGCTCGCCCACGGCGAGCCAGAGCAGGTGGCTTCGCGCGCCGATGGCGTCTTCGTCCAGGTCAGCCATGGGGAGCTTGGCTTCGCGCAAGGTCTCGAAGGCCTGCATTGGGTCGAGCCTTGGTTGGGAGGGTGATTGCTGCAGATGAACGGCGAAGCTGCTGACGGCGGCCCGTACGCCCTGTTCGGGCTGGAGCCAGAGGACGAGCTGAGAGCGGTACACCGGGCGGCCTTGGAACCAATGTTGGTAGCGCAGGATTTGCAAGCCTGAAGCGGTGCGCAGCGTCCGGGCGAGGCGCAGCTCGTCGTCGGCGCCCAGGCCGAAGGCGGCAGAGAAGTTGTTCAGGAATACGCGTGCGGTCTCCTCGCTGCTGCCGTTCATGGCGAACTCGAGGTTGTAGGCGCTCTCGAGGGCGCGGCCATCTGTTCGCCAGTTCAGCTCTGCCCTTGGAGAGCCGAGACGCAGAAGCTCGGTGGCGTCGCTGGCTGGAGAAGCCCAAGCGACCGAGCCCAAGCCCATGGAAACGAGGAATAGCATCGCAATTAGAATACGAACCATAGACGCCCCCAGCGCGAGTCGTGCTAAGAATCTGCGCGGCCATCGCCGACCCTAGACAGCTCTAATGCAGCAGGCGCATCGATGCAAGCGCAGCGAGCCGAGCCGCCTCCGGGCTGTGCTTTGCTGCGGGTGGGCGACTCGAGCCGACGCGACGTGTCATTGCAGGCCAGAACCCCAAGACCGAGCACCAGCGCCAGCGCTGACAAGCTCATGTTTCGCTCTCTGCACTGTTTGTCCTCGTTATTTGCTGGACTTCCCATTCAAATGCGGGGCGCTGCCCAGGCCCTGCCAGAGGCCACCTGATGCATCACGTCCACGGCTTCCCTGCGCACCATCCACCGGTTGGGGCGCACCTGTGTGTGCGCTCTTTCAGGATTCGGCATACAATCTGGGAAGTATCCGGAGAGGGCGGACACACAGGTTCGCCCCTACGTCGGGCTGGCTGCGAAGGAGGGCGGACACACAGGTCCGCCCCTACTGGTCTCCAGCCTAGCTTGGGAACACGCCCGGAGCAAGCCTCGCCGAGCCAGTGGCGAAGCCCTTGCGCAGTGGCTTTGACAGACACGGGGCGTCGCTTGACGCTCCCAAAACGCGCGCTACCATGAAGGCCACTCTCTTGGCATCGCCGGCGAGCAAGAGCCGGAGCGCCACGCTCACCAGACAGCTGTTTTTTTTTCAAGCATCGAGGAGGAAGAGATGAGGAACAAAGCCCACCCCCGTTGGTCCTGCGTTTGGGCGATGCTCTCTGCGGCGTTGCTCATTTCTGCCTTCGCGTCCAGTGCGCAGGCGCAGTCCTGTCCCAGCGGTCGCTCCTGTTTCTATGCGCCCCCCTTCTTGGCCACGCCTCCGGGATACAGTGGCATCGGCTGGGATCTGGTCATCGCCAGTCCTACAGGGACGGCGACCGGCACCATCAACGCCAACGGCCAGGCGCCCATTGCCTTCACGGCCAGCCCTGGTTCACCCTTCATCCAGACCCTGAGCACCAGCTTCGGCACCACTGCAGGCTATGAAACAATCGAGCAGCGGGGTATCTTCATCGAAGCAGACACCCCAGATCTGATCGTCGTGCATCGGCTCATCCAGGGGCCTTGGCAGTCCTCTTCCACCATCAAGAACGCCAACCAGGCCCTGGGCACCCGCTTCCGCCTCGGTGCCTACAACCTCAACGGCAACAACTCCAGCGACACGGGTTTTGATTCAGTCAGCATTTACGCGCCCTTTGGTGCCGAGGTGGTGCTCACGGCCCCCCCCAGCGCCACTGCCCCCTTCTGGGCGGGCAGCCCCAATCTCAGCTTCACCATCAACCTCGCCGCAGGCGAGACCTATGTCGCCCGCACCATCCCGGGAGCGGTCTGCACACGTGAGACCTGGGGAGGGCTGGTCACCTCGAACGCGCCCATCGCCGTCGAGAGTGGCGGCCGCGGCTGGTCGGGGATCTGCGGCGTCAGCGGTGGCTGTGGTGACGAGGGCATCGACAACATCCTCCCGCCCAACCGGCTGGGAACCAAATACGTGGTCCATGATTTCCCATCGAGCACCGCCTCGGGCGAAGACTTTGCAGTTGTCGCCGAATACGATGACAGCGAACTGACCGTCAACGGTACGGTGCTTCTTACGCTGGATGCCGGCGAGGTGTACCGGGCTGGAGTGTCCGGACTGATGTACATCGAGACGAGCAAACCTGCATACGTCTTCCAGAACTCTGGCCTCAGCGGCTGCGAGCTGGGCTTCTCGCAGATCCCCCCCATCATCCTCGCCCCTCTGGGCGAGTGGGTCACCGACTTCAACGTCTCGGGCAGCGGCCGTGCGGCCGTGGTCATCGCCGATGCCCAGTTCGCTTCGCTGCGACTCGATGGCAGCGTGCCCACCTTCATCAGTTCCGAGCTGGTGCCGGGGCGCTCGGACCTGCGCGCGGTCAGCTTCAACGTCGCCGCTGGCAACCACAGTGTACGCGCCGACGCCGACTTCCAGCTCGGGCTGGTCACCGCCTCTGGCGGCACTGGGCTGTTCAGCTACTACTCTCCCTTCCGCCTGCCCGATTGCGGCGACGGTACCACACAGGAATACGAAGGCTGCGATGATGGCAACGTCATCGACGGCGACGGTTGCAGCGCCACCTGCCGCATCGAGACGGGCAGCTCGGGCTGCACCGAGGACGAAGACTGCGTGCCTGGCGCCGTCTGCGACGAAGGCCTGTGTGTGGTGCGCATCAGCGCCCCCAACATCCTCGTCCCCGCCCAGAACGCGGTCGGCACCGACACCACCCCGGAGCTCTCGGGAAGCTGCCTCGCTGATGCCACGGTCACCCTCTTCGAGTCGGGTAGCCTCATCTGCACCACCACCTGTACCACCCTGGGCAGCTTTAGCTGCACCCCCGTCACGCCGCTCTCCGTAGGATGGCAAGCGCTGACCGCCAAACAGGAGCTGGGCGCATCCAAGAGCGGCGATTCGCCCATCACCCATTTCCTCATCCTCGGTGCGCCTGCCTTCAGCAGCCCAGCAGACGGCGCCATCAGCACCGATGACACACCCGAATTCCAAGGAAGCTGCGAGCCTGGCGCAGACGTCACCGTCTCGACCAGCACCCAGGTGCTGTGCACCGCGGTCTGTAGCGTCACCGGCACCTTCTCCTGTTCCTCGGTGGTCCTGGCACCGGGACTGTATACGGTCACCGCCGAGCAAAGTGTGTCCGGCGTCACCAGCCCCGCCTCGTCGGAGCTCGACGTTGGCGTCACCGCCTGCATCGCCAACTCCGACCCCATCGACGAAGGGTGCAACAGCAGCGCCCCGCACTGTCAGGGCAGCGGCGTGAGCGCTGCTTGTGTCGAGTGCATCGACGCCAGTCACTGCAGTGACGCCGACGCCTGCACCAGCGATGTGTGCACGGCCAATGTCTGCTCGAATCCCTCCCTGCCCGCTGGCACTTCGTGCCCAGGCGGCGTCTGCGATGGCCAGCCTAGCCCGCTCTGTGAGCTGTGCATCGACAGCGGTTCCGGGGTCGACGCGGGCTGCAGCCTGTCCGCCCCCCACTGCATAGGCCTCAGTGGTGCCCGCAGCTGTGTGGCCTGCACCAGCGACAGCCACTGCGACGACGGCAACGACTGTACCGGCGAGCTCTGCACCGCCAACGTCTGCAGCAACCCACCGCTCGCCGATGGGACGAGCTGTGTGGGCGGCGTCTGTGACGCGCTCTCGAGCAGCTGCGAGCTCTGCGTCGATGACGGCAGCGGCATCGACAGTGGCTGCACGGCGGAAACGCCGCACTGCCAGGGAACTTCGGGGGCGAGGCTGTGTGTGGCTTGCACTGAGTCCAGCCACTGCGCTGACGGCAACGAATGCACGCAGGATGTGTGTACTGCTGGCGAGTGTTCAAACCCGCCTCAGAGTGAAGGATTCGGATGTACTGGGGGTATTTGCACCGTCTCTGGCGTCTGCGAAGTGTGCATCGACAGCGAGTGGAGCGCCATCGACCTCGGCTGTGACGAGAGCCTCCCGCACTGCTTCGGCGCTCCCGGTTCGCGCGCTTGCACGGCCTGCACCGACTCCATTCACTGCGACGATGGCGACCCCTGCACCTCGCAACGCTGCCTCGCCAATGCTTGCGTCATCACTCCCTTGTCCGAAGGGGACACAGGCGACTGCGAAGCGGGTAGAGTGTGTTCAGGTGAACCCCAGAACGTCTGCGTGGTGCCAGCTCCGAGCATCATTCTGCCTGAGGAGGAGTCGGTCAGCTTCAACGACCAGGTCATCTTTGACGGTCTGTGCGTGCCCGGTGCCGAGGTAACTGTATACGAAGAGGAGCTTGTGCTCTGCACCACCGTCTGCACCGAGGAGGGAACCTTCAGTTGCCAGTCCGAGGCCTTGTCGCTGGGCGTGCATACGGTCTTCGCCGTTCAGGTGCTCGACGAGGAGAGCAGCGAAGCCACGCCGCCTCGCAGCTTCACCCTCGAGGAGGCGCCGCCGGTGGTGCCACCACCCGCTTTCACGGCACCCACGCAAGGCGAAGCGCTGAGTGCTGACGAGGTGGACTTCGTGGGCACCTGCGTACCTGGTGCGCAAGTGACGGTCTGGGAAGAGGAAACCGTGGTCTGCGTGGCGACCTGTACGGGTGCGGGCACGTTCTCTTGTCGCGCGACCGCGCTGCCGCTCGGTGAGCACACGGTCACGGCGACTCAGAGCTTGGGCGACGAGAGCAGCGAGCCCTCGGAGGCGGTGAGCTTCACGCGGCTGCCTGCGCCGCCGGTGCTGCTCTCGCCTGTGGATGGAGGCAGCATCGAGCAGCCTGTGGAGTTTGCCGGGACCTGTCTACCCGGAGCGGAAGTGGTCATCTTCGAAGGTGAAGTGGAGCTCTGTCGAACGATCTGCAGCGAGGATGGGAGCTTTGTCTGCGCAGCACAGGAGCTGGGCTTTGGCTCACATACGGTGACCCTGAGCCAATCGGCGGATGGCTATGAGAGCGATCCTGCCCAGGTCGGCTTCCAGGTGAGCATACCCGCGCCAGTGTTCGAGCAGCCTGCTGAGGGCAGCGAGACGACGAGCACACCCGTCTTCAGCGGAAGCTGCGAGCCGGGCGCCACGGTGACGGTGAGCGCAGGAGCGCTGGTCCTTTGCACCACCGTTTGCGATGAGCAGGGCCGCTTCAGCTGCGAATCGGCGCCATTGCCGGCAGGGGAGCTGAGCATCACAGCATCGCAAAGTCTGGACGGCGAGACCAGCCCTGCCTCGGAGAGCCTGACCATCACTGTGGTCGAGGTGGTCGAAGAAGAGCTCGAAGAAGAGCTCGAGGGCGTGGAAGCGGTCGAAGAGCTGGAAATGCTCGAGGAGGAAGGCAGTGGTGTGTACCTGAGCGGTGCTGACAGTTGCACCTGCACCCTCTCCACCGCCTCGCCTTCGACGCCGCCCTGGTGGCCTGTGCTGCTGGCCTTCTTTGCCTTCGTTGGCTGGCGCCGCTGGCGCCGCGACTGAGGCTTGCTCAACCCTCTCTTCGCGTGTTGGCCGGGCAGCAAGCGGCGCGCGTCCCAGGCGCGGCGAAAGCTTCGAGAAGCCTTGCGGGGGGGATTCATTCGTGCTACCGGGAGGATGGGAGTGGTTCTGTTTCGAGCTTAGGAGCACGACGACATGGGCACCAGGGAAGGTGGTCTCGAGAAGTTCGTCATCGAAGGCGGTCATCGTCTGTCGGGCAGCACTCGCCCCGGTGGCAATAAAAACGAAGTTCTGCCTGCACTTGCGGCGACTTTGATGACCGAAGAAGAGGTCATCCTCCACAACGTCCCGCGCATTGCCGACGTCGACGTCATGTTGGCGATCATCCGAGATCTGGGTGCCGAGGCGGACTTCATCGCCGACCACAGCGTTCGGGTCTGCGCTGCCGGACTCAAGAAGACTGAGCTCTCGAGTGAGCTTTGTCGTCGGGTTCGTGCCTCGATTCTCTTTGCAGGGCCTCTGCTCGCACGCTTTCGCAAATGCACCTTGCCGCCGCCAGGTGGCGATGTCATTGGCCGCCGGCGCCTCGACACCCACTTCGAGAGTTTCAGGCAGCTCGGTGCCACCATCGACATTGGGCAAAGCTACAAGCTTCACTCTGCCTGCCTGCACGGCACCGACATCTTCATGGATGAGCCCTCGGTGACAGGAACGGAAAACGCCATCATGGCTGCCGTCCTCTCCCGCGGCGAGACGGTGCTGCGCAATGTCGCCTGCGAGCCCCATGTGCAGGGCCTCTGTCGCATGCTCAACCACATGGGCGCGCACATCGAGGGCCTCGGCACCAACACCCTCACCATCCACGGCACCGGCGGTCTTCACGGCACCGAGCATCACATCAGCCCAGATTACCTCGAGGTGGGCAGCTTCATCGGGCTCGCCGCGGTCACCGGCTCCAAAATCGTCATCGAAAACGTGCATGTGCCCGATCTGCGCATGATCCTCATGGTCTTCGAGAAGCTCGGCGTGCATGTCGATCTCGGTGAGAACTGCATCATCGTGCCCGATGGCCAAGAGCTCGCGGTCCGCAACGATCTGCACAACGCCATCCCCAAGATCGACGACGCGCCTTGGCCAGGCTTCCCTACCGATCTGATGAGCATCGTCATCACCGTCGCCACACAGTGCAAAGGCACGGTGCTCTTCTTCGAAAAAATGTTCGAGGGGCGGCTCTTCTTCGTCGACGGCCTCATCGCCATGGGCGCCCAGCTCATCCTCTGTGACCCTCACCGCCTCGTCGCCGCCGGTCCCACTCCGCTCATCGGTGCGCGCCTCGAGAGCCCCGACGTGCGCGCCGGTATGGCCCTGCTCATCGCCGCCTTGGCCGCGCGGGGGAAGTCCACCATCTACAACGTCAGACACATCGACCGCGGCTACGAGAAGGTCGACCACAAGCTCATCGAGCTCGGCGCCAACATCCAACGTCTCAAAGCTTGAGACCGTGTGCGTTGACGAAACCGCAGCCGGAAGTCTGCGCTTCGCCCAGGCCTTGTGCTATGCTGCCAGGGTAGTCGGGGCAGCCCTGTGCACCGTCTGACGTGACGCAGCGTTGCCTCGCGTCCACGCGCTTCTCGTTTCGCCTCGAGGTCTTTTTGAGCACGCGTGTTTCTCTACATTGCCGAGCTGAGGCCATCGCGCTCTGCCTGATCCTCACGCTCATGATGTCGCTCTCTCTTGCCTCGACGGCGCGAGCAGAGGGTGATGAGGAACGACAGGGTCCACGTCTCCCAGATCCTACTTATCTTCTTGAAGATATTGAAATAATTGGAGATATCAAGACCACTCGGAGCGTCGTCTCGGACTTGCTCGCACTCGAGCTGGAGCAAGAGGTCAACGTCGCGGTGCTCAATGAGGCACGACTCCGCCTGCTCGCTTCGGGTCTCTTCGAGACCGCGCAGTTCGGACTAGAAGCGGGCAGCAAACGCGGCTTTGTGGTGCTCGTCGTCACGCTCGAAGAACGAAACAGCATCCTGCTCTCGGACCTCTTCCTCGGAAGCAGCGCCCGAAGTCCTTTCTGGGGTGGTTTTGGACTGGTCGAGGGCAATTTCTTTGGAACCGGACACAGCGCGCGCATGGCCTTCGTGGCAAGCGACGAGCAGTTTGCCATCGAGCTCGGCTACCAAGTCCCCAAACTCTTCTCGACTGACTTTTCCTTTGGAGTCCACCTGCACAGTTCGGCGAGCACGGAGTGGGCTCATCCTCTGGTCGCTCGCCCCGAGCTCGGTCGTGAACCTTTTGAGCTCGACACGGTGCGGCTGGCGTCGCGGCTCTCCTTTGGTTACGCCTTCAGCTCTGCCTTCTCCCTCTTCCTCGACCTGCGCAACGACTACCTGGACAGCAGCAGCCCCTTCCCTGAACTGACGCACAAGCTACTGCACAACGGACAGAGCGTGCTCAGCTCGGCGATCCTGGCCTCCGAGCTCGACACCCGCGACGACCCCATCATGCCGCGCCGTGGACTGCGTTGGCACGCGAGCGTCGAGGGCAGCAGCGCCGATTTCCTGTCGAATTACGACTTCCTGAAGTTGCTCACTCAGTTGCACCTTGCCTGGGAGTTCGTTCCGGGACATGTGCTGCGCGGCTTCGCAATGGCTGGCGGCATTTTCGGTGATGCCCCGTATTTTGATAGATTCTTTGTCGGTGATTTCGACGACCTGATCCCCTCGCGCAGTCTCGGCCTCAACTTCTCGGCACGCGCACCCATCGATTTTTTCAACAGCGGCGCCGATCAGCTGTCCTATGAGACAATCCTGCTCGCGGTGGCCTGTGAATACGCCATCCCTTTGCTCGAGCGCATCGATTGGATCTACCGCATGGAATTCTTCGTCTCCGCCGGCCTGTTTGCCGCCACGACCCCTGCGGATGAGCGCTCGGAGGTGCAGCTTGGGTTGCTGCCGAGCCACGGCCCGCGCGGTGCGTTTCCCTTCGATCTGAGCGCGAACCTGGGTCTCCGAGTCGAAACGCCCATTGGCATCTTCGGCTTGTCCTTTGCCAACGCCCTCTCCCTCATTCCTTTCTAGCTATGGACAGTTCGCTCGCATGAGCCTCCTTCACTGGAATACGGAAATAGGCCTTTGCAAGCGCGCCGCGCTGGCCATGCTCGTGCTGTGTTCATTCTGCGTCGCCGCTAGCCCTGCAGTCGCCCGTGACTCGGTGAGCTGCACGCGAGACGACGACGACTTGCTCTGCACCGTCGAACTCGAAGACTTCCTCAATGAAATCAGGCCAGTTCTCAACAACGGCTGGGAGAATCTGCTCGAGTTCAACCTCATGCTCTTCGAAGTCGAAGACGAAACCTTCGTGGGCCACAACTTCACCGAACTCAGCGCCCGCTGCTACATCGACCCTTTCGATGACCCCTGCCTCGCCTTGTGGTCGGGCTCCGAGTCTTGGCAATCCTACGAGGATGTTGATGAGATGATCCTTGGCATCTCCAACTTCCGACTCGTCTCTCAGGGTGCGAGCGAGCTCAGTGGACGCTATTTCGCAAAGCTCACGGTGGCCCTCAACCCCATCACCGACAAGCAAGCAGACGTGATTCGCACCTGGCTCGCAAGACACCGAGGGGGGCACATGATCATTGGTCGCAGTGACGCCTCGATCTTTGGAACTTTTGTTAGTGTTTTCGCAAACATCCGATCCGGGAAAGCAGAGGCGAGCAAGACCATCGATTCGGAGGTCTTCGAGCTCCCCTGAAGACAAGTTGAGAGCGCAGGTCGAGCAGCAATGTCAGCAATGGCCCGCACCTAGAGGCGCAAACAGGGGAAGGATGCAATGAATGCCGCTGCTGCTCGACCACTCTGGGTTCGTCTGATGATTGCGTTCATCATCGTTCTGGCGCTGCTGCTGGGCGTGCTGCTCGGCTTTTACTTCTGGGCCTCTTCAGGACGCCTCGACGCCGAAGAACTGCTCCAACATCGGCGCTACAAAGAGGCTGCGCCCGAGGCGCCAAAGCAGTTCACGGTGCTGAGCTACAACATCGGCTATCTCTCGGGCATGAATAACAACCAAGCCGTCGGATTCGACGGCGAGCTCTTTGTCGAGAACCTTCGTTCGGCCGTCGAGCTCCTGCGCCTGACCGACGCACAGCTCCTTGGAATTCAGGAGATTGATCTGAACTCGGCGAGGAGCGGACATGTCGACCAGGTCGACACCCTGGCTGGCGCGCTCGACATTGCCGAGGCCTCGGTCGCCGTCAACTGGGACAAGCGCTACGTGCCTTTTCCGTACTGGCCGCCAAGCGTTCACTTCGGCAGCATGCTCTCGGGACAGGCGGTGCTCAGTGATTTCGGCATCGACTCGAGTGAGCGCTGGGTCTTGCAGGAGGTCGAGAGCGAGCCTTTCTACTACCGAGCATTCTACTTGGATCGCATCGCACAGCTCGTGGAGCTTCAGACCCAGGCTGGTCCCTTGCTGGTGATCAATGTGCACCTGGAAGCGTTCGATAGGGAAACCCGCGAAAAGCAAGCGCAAGCGCTGCTCGAGCGGGTACGTCGCGAGCGTGAGCGGCCCCTGCTCGTGATGGGCGATTTCAACTGCGTGCCGCCCAATGCCGAGCTGCAGTCTGCTTTTCCCGATGAACCCGAAACGGACTTCGAAGGCGAGCGCAGCGTCTCCCTCTTTTTCGAGGAGGGCTGGCTCGGCGAGGTGCTCGCCGACAGCCCACACAGCGAAGCCCAGGCACACACCTTTCCAGCGGATGAAGTGAACCGTCGCCTCGACTACATCTTCTATCATCGAGACTACTTCGAGCTGGTCGACGCGAAGACGCTGAGCGTCGCGAGAACCCCCTCAGACCACCTCCCCGTGGTCGCAACCCTCCGCTGGAAAAAGGATTGAGGCCAGGCCAAGTGCCTAATCAACAAAAACCTGGGGGAACAGGCCAAGTGCCCAATCAACAAAAAACTAGGTGCTCAAGGCCTTGCTGAACTCACCTTCATGCACGCTCCATTGTATTCTCGGTGACTGAATTTTCACGTACTCGGCGCTGCTCGTCGTGACGAAGACCTGACCGTTGAAGCCCGAGAGGAACGCGAAGAGCTGTGCGCTGCGTCTGGGATCGAGCTCACTGGAGACATCGTCGAGGAGGAGGACTGGACGGGTCTCGAAGCGATCAGCCAAAAGATTGATTTCACTGGTTTTCAAGGCGAGTACCAGAGCGCGTTGCTGACCTTGACTGGCGTGGCTTCGCGCAGGACGGTTATCCAGGAGCAGGAGCAGATCATCGCGATGAGGGCCGACCAGGGTACTCCCTCGGCTTAGCTCTCGGGCGCGGAGGGCGGCGCTTGCGGCGGCGAGGCGTGCTTCGATTTGAGCTGTCGAGAGCTGCATCGAGAGCTCGACCCGATCCATCCAGGAGGCTTGATATTCGAAGCGAACTGCTCTTGATTCCCCGAAGATTTTCGCGAAGGCGTCTTGGAAGTACGGTTCGAGCAGACGCAGATAATCCAGGCGCGCTGAGATGATCCGGGCGCCAAGCTGCCGGAGCTGCTCCCCGTAGAGCTCGAGCAGATCGAGTCGCGGCGGCAGGTTCTTGAAGAGGGCGTTGCGTTGGGCGAGAACTGCGAGATAGCGCTCGAGCTCCGAGGCATGCAGGGCGCGGCTGTGATAGACGGCGCGATCGAGGAAGGCCCGTCTGACGGCAGGTGCCTCCTGCATGAGTCCCACATCATCGGGGCAGAAGAGGACGACGTGGAAGAAGCCGAGGTAGTCGACCCGGCGTCGCACGAAGCGCTCATCGATCCAGGCCCGGCGCGAACGGGCATCGAATTCGATACGCACGTTGCGGCGCGAGACGGTGCGCTCGAGCACGGCATCGAGGCGGGCCATCTTGGCGTCGAAGTGAACGAGCTCGGCGGCCCGATGGGTACGGAAGCTGCGCATGGTGGCGAGCACGTGCACGGCTTCGAGGAGGTTGCTTTTGCCTTGGGCGTTGGCTCCGGCGATGATGTTGAAGCGCGGATGTGGCTCGAAGAGGGCTTCGGCGAGGTTTCGAAAAGCTCGCAGACGCAGGGACACGAGCCGCATGAGCTAACCTTGGTGCTCTCAGAGTTGCATGGGCATGACGATGTAGAGGACCTCGTCACGCGCTGGGTCACGAATCACTGTGGGTGATTCCGTATCGATGAGATCGACGAGCACCTCATCAGCTTCGATGACGTTGAGCACCTCGAGCAAGTAGCGGTAGTTGAAGCCGGCGGTCACCCCCTCTCCAACGTACTCACATGGAATACGCTCGTTGAATTCGCCAGCGTCGAGGTCGAAGGCATAGATTTCGAGGACGCCGTCGCTCAGAGTGAGGCGTGTATTCCCAGTTTTCGCAGTATAGTAGCCTGCGCGTTTCAATGAGGAGAGCAGTGCGTCACGGGAAACGCGCATGTGGTGGTCGAGATCGTTGGGGATGACCTTGGCAAAGTTAGGAAAGCGACCGGGGATGAGACGGATCGCCAGAGACGCCTGCTCACTGACGATGATCAGATCGTCGCCGCGCACATCGAGGGAGATGATGCTGTCTCGAGCGACGATGCGTCGAATTTCGGCGATGCCCTTGCGCGGGACGATGACACCGCGAGCGAGGGGAGTGAGGCTAGCTGGCTCGACGCCTTCGAGGGGAACCTCGATTTTGGAGAGGCGATGGCCGTCAGTGGACACCATCTGCAGCCGACCTTGTTCGGTCGAAGAGAGCAGCGAGCCAGTGAAGGCGGCGCGTGCTTCGTCGGTAGAGATGGAGAAGACGGTTTTCTCGATCATGTCGAGCAGCACAGCCGCTGGAATGGTGATGGGCAGTGGCGCTTCGACGTTGGGGAGTGCGGGGAAATCGTCAGGTCGCGAACCTGCGATGCGAGCTCGGATGCGATCGGCTTCCAAGATAGCCCAGAAGTTTGGCTCCATGACGACGCTGATCTGTCCGGGCGGAACCGACTTGACGGTGTCGAAGAGGCGCTTGGCCGTGAGCGCTACTTTGCCGGTTTTGGAGACCTCGGCAGAGCATCCCGTACTGACCGACACCTCCATGTCTGTGCCATGCACGCTGATTCGCCCGTCTTTGTGGGCTTCGACAAGGCAGCTCGCCAAGATGGGCAAAGTTGCTTTCTGTGCGCACACACCTTGGATGCGAAACAGGACTTCCGCAAACACGTCTCGGTCGATGGTGAACTTCAACTTCAGCTCCTCGTACGTTTGCGCCAGAAAGGCCAGCGCAGCATCGAAAGTGGACCATAGCGCTGCGCGTCAGGCGAGTCCAGCTCGAGACCCATCCCGATGAGACGCTCAACACGGTGAGGTGGCGCCCTGCCCGCGAGCGCGCCCCAGTCCTGCTATCATCTTCTAGGCATTCAAACTGATCAATAGATCGTCATCATCGTAGAGGCGGTGGATATCTGGATAAGTGGTCTAAGCGACGAATTTTTCACGCGCTCTCGTTGTGCGTGCCGCTGCCTAAAGCTGTTGACAAGGTGTCATCAAGCTGGGTACGAGCTTGGGTCGCTGTTTCTCCACAGTTTAGCCCCAAGCTGAGTCAGAGCTTGTGCTCAGCTTGTCCACAGTGTCATCCACAGCAGTCCGCGGAGCCTCTGGTGCAGGGAATGATTGGGGAGGGCTCCATGGTTCAGGCGAGCGGTGTTTGTGGTGCAGCGTGCAGCTTGCCAAGCGCTTCGATGTTCTGCTACTTTCGAGAGGTCATTTGTTGGCCGACGGTCAGAGCCGTCGGGTGATGAGCTGTCTAATCAGCTCGTCAAAAAACCCTGGTTTTCAGTGCTTTTTGAAGAAGAGAGGCAAGTTCGGGTTTGAGGGAATCCGGGCTTCCGAGTGATTCCAAGTGCCTCGTGGTCGAGGTGCTGTCGAGTTCAACGGGAAACAGGCAACGATGCTGAGCGACGCACAGGCTCATGGTGCCTCTGCAGGTCCCGGACGCCCGGAGACGAGAGCGTCTGTGACTGCGTGCGTGTTCACAGTGTCGTGTGTCCGACCGCAGCAGGCGTTGCGGCGAGGGCGGCGTTTCCTGTCCGAAGCTAGGTCGAGAGACAGGGATCTGCTTATCCAGGTCCACCAGAGGGCGGCGTTTTTCTCGAGTTGGCCACAGCTTGCCTTGAACTGTGAGATCGAACGCGGTCTTCGTTCGGCGAGCTTGGACGTGCTGCTTGGGGGCAACGCATGCGCAGCGTCTGGTTCGATGGGGCCTCGTCGGTCCCTGTGTGGTGCCACTTCGCAACGTCGAGCTCGCCTCCCGTTGCCAAGCATCAAACGAAGAGCCAGGGGTCGACCCATCAGTCTCAGATCCAGTCGAGTGACAGGCCACCCTTCGCCGTGCCGCGAGGGGGCGTTCCATGACCTTCTATCAGGCAGCCATCACGGTCCTCCGTTCGGTGGGACGGCCGCTGCACTACAAGAAGATCACTGAGCTTGCCATCAAGAGCAACCTGCTCAGCCACATCGGGAAGACACCGGAAATCACGATGGCTGCCAGACTGTTGCGAGAAATCGAGCGGTCTCCCAGAGAGAGCCTCTTGATTCGGCCACGGCAGGGTGTCTATGCGTTGCGCAATTGGCCTCAGGCCGAGGAGAACAGCGTCGAAGTCCTGTCTCCCGAGACGCCCATCGAGACGCAAACAAGCCCAGATGCGAGTGAGACTGAGGTGCCGAGCGAGGAGGTGTCGGTATCGTCCGAAGAGGTCAAGAGTAGCGAAGAGCCGCGTCGCAGGCGCAAGCGCCGCAAGCGCAAGCGTCGTGATGAAGGGACGGAGGGAACAGAGCAGGAGGCTGCGCCGTCGATTGCGCCACTTCGAAGTGACGAGCTGGTGCTGTCGGTTGAAATCATAAAATGTCTACGTGAAAAATCCATTCCCATGGATATCGCTGAAATTGCGGAGCATTTGAGCCGCAGCTACCCCACCGTCGCTTTGACACCGACGAGCATTCTATTGGCCATTCAGGCCGACAATCGCCAGCGGCGGGCGCAGTATCGGCGTGCGGCGGTGCAGGTGGATGCGCAAGGTCGTTGTTCGCTGAGCGAGTGGTCGTTATCCAAGGTCACGCTCAAGCTCGAGGCGAGGCTCTATGATTGTATTCGGCAGCTGCGCTTGCATGCGATCAGTGCCATCAGCGCACGTCTTGCCGCGCTCAAGCCTGAGCTGTGGTTACAACTCATGGTGTTGCTCGTGAAACAGCGGGGCCTCTTGTTGGAGCCCGAAGCGGAGCGTTTGGAGCTGGGCTGGCTCCTTCATGGGCAGCGTTCAATGGGCCTGGGTCGCGCCTCGACGTGGGTCCTGGTTTGCGAAGAAAGCAGTTTTGATTTCAATACATTAGAACGTCTTCAGGGACTTCTTCGGGAGCGTGACTTGGGGGCGGGGATGGTGATTCTCAACGGTGAATTCGAGGATCGGCTGGTTGAGGATCAGCGTTTGGCTGTTGAGTTTTGGGATCGCAAGCTGGTGGCCAAGCATCTCTGTGAGCTGGGCATGGGGAGCAGCCAGCAGGTGCTGGTGGCGCAGCTTCCGGAGCCGGCGTTCTTCGACGCTCTGGTCGAGTTTGCTGGGGAGCCGGGCTGACAGCGAGCCCTGAACGCAGGAATGCAATCAAAGCGAGCGAAGGGGAGTCCATCCTCGCGAGTCATCGAGCAAGGTCGGCACCCGACCGAGGTGCTGGCCGAGTGGCTCTAGCCGAGGATGGCGAGCAGTACGCCAGCGGCGATGGCCGAGCCGAGCACGCCGGCCACATTCGGGCCCATGGCGTGCATGAGCAGATGGTTCTGCGAGTCTGTCTCCAAGCCCAGCTTATGCGCGACCCGGGCTGCCATGGGCACAGCAGAGACACCCGCGGCACCGATCAAGGGGTTCACCGTCCAGCCGCTGAGGCGGCACATGAGCTTGCCGAAGATGACGCCGCCAGCGGTGCCGATGCCGAAAGCGACCACACCGAGGGCGAGGATCTTGAGGGTTTCGACGCGCAGAAACTGATCGGCGCTCATTTTCGAGCCGACGGCCAAGCCCAGAAAGATGGTGACGATGTTGAGCAGGGCGTTCTGAGCGGTGTCGAGCAGGCGGTCGACGACACCAGACTCACGCAGCAGGTTGCCCAACATGAGCATGCCGATGAGGGGTACGGACGAGGGCAAGATGAGGCCGCAGACGATGGTGCAAGCGATGGGAAAGACGATCTTTTCACGCTGGCTGACCTCACGCATTTGCTTCATCTTGACGGCGCGTTCCTTGGGCGAGGTGAGGGCGCGCATGATGGGCGGCTGAATGATGGGAACAAGCGCCATATATGAATACGCTGCGACAGCGATGGCGCCGAGCAATTCCGGGGCGAGGAAGGAGGTGAGATAGATGGCGGTAGGGCCATCAGCGCCGCCGATGATGCCGATGGAAGCGGCCTCTTTGAGGTCGAAACCCAGGGCGATCGCGCCGATGAGGGTGACGAAGATGCCGACCTGGGCGGCTGCACCCAGAAAGATCAGCTTGGGGTTGGCGAGCATGGGAGCAAAGTCGGTGAGTGCGCCGATGCCGAGAAAGATCAAGGGCGGAAAGAGTCCACTCGAGATGCCCATGTAGAAGAAGGAGAGCAGGCCTCCTGCCTCAGTGATACCCGCCAATGGGATGTTGCTCAGGATGGCTCCGAAACCGATGGGTAAGAGCAGCAGCGGTTCGAACTGCTTGCGCACTGCCAGGTAGACCAGGAGCACGCCAAGTGCGATCATGATGGCGTGGGTCCAACCGATGGCGCTCAAACCCGAAGAGTTGAGCAGACGCTCTGCGATCGTGCCGAGCTCGATATCGTTCACGTGGGGACTCCTGACAGACTGGGGTCACGTTTCCAGGTCGATGAGTGCTTGGCCAGCGGCCACTTTTTGGCCTTTGGCGACATGGATTTTGGCCACGACGCCCGCGCTGGGGGCAGTGATGGCGGTCTCCATTTTCATCGATTCCATGCTCAGCAGGCGTGCCTCGGCGGCGACCTTGTCGCCGACCTGGACGTGCAGCTCAAGCACCACACCTGGCATGGGGGCAAGCACCTGACCGCCAGCGCCGAGGCTGTGCGAGCGCTTCTTGGCGCGGGCTCGGGGTGCTGCTGCTGCGGTCTCTACATCGAGACGGCTCGCCTCGACGACGAAGTGCTCGCCGTCGATGACGACCTCGAGTCGCTCGTCATCTTTCTCATGCACCTCGACTTCGTAGTCTTTTTCCGCCAGCTTGAGTTTGTATTTGGCCATTGCTCACTCCACCGTGGCGCGCCAGCTGGGAAGGGATTCGCGTTCGACCTCGAGAACCTCGAACTGTCGCTCGCGCTGGCTCAGGTGAACGACCGCGGCGATCAACGCAAGTTGATGTTTTTTCGCTATTTCTGTCTCTCCAGATGGGGAGGGTAGTGGCGCTCTGGGGTGAGCTGTCGACAAGGCCCGATGTTGAACTTCAACGCCGAGCACGACAACCGTCATGACGCTCAAGACGACGATCACACCGATCACACTGATGACCAAAGCGAGTGCCATGCCCACCTCACTTAGAGCGGAATGTTGCCGTGGTGCCGGGCGACCCGATTGGGTCGCTTGTTGCGAAGCATTTCGAAGGCGGCGCAGAGCTCTCGCCGTGCTTGGTTGGCTTCGATGACATTGTCGACGGCACCGATTTTTGCCGCGGCGTAGGGAGAGGCAAACTTCTCTTCATAGGCCTGAGCGTATTCTCGACGTTTGCCTTCTTTATCGTCCGCGGCGGCGATTTCGCGCCGATAGAGGATATTGACGGCCCCCTCGGGGCCCATGACGGCGATCTGTGCGCTCGGCAAGGCGAGGACGCGGTCAAAGGCCATGGCGCGGCTGCACAGCGCCACGAAGGCACCACCGTAGGCCTTGCGCAAGATCAGTGAGACCTTGGGCACCGTGGCCTCGGAAAAGGCGTAGAGCACCTTGGCGCCGTGGCGGATGATGCCGTGGTGTTCCTGGTCGACGCCGGGTAAGAAGCCGGGGACGTCGACGAGGGTCAGCAGGGGGATGTTGAAGGCATCACAGAAGCGCACGAAGCGGGCCATTTTGTCGGAGGCATCGATGTCGAGAGCCCCAGAGAGATGCGCCGGCTGGTTGGCGACGATGCCGACGGTGTGGCCGTCGAAGCGCCCAAAGCCGACCACCACATTTCGAGCGAAGCGTTCATGCACTTCCAGGAACTCGCCGCGGTCGACGATGGCGTGGATGAAATCGCAGACGTCGAAGCTGGCTTTGGCGTTCTCTGGGACGATCGCGTCGATCTGCTCGGCGCTCGGCGGCTCATCCACCTCGCTCGCGCGCGGCGCGCATTCCCTGAAATTGGAGGGCAAAAAGCTGAGCAATCGTCGCACGTGTTGGAAGCACGCCTTCTCGCTCTCCAGCTCGAAGTGGGCGACGCCAGAGAGCTCGCTGTGCACGCGAGCCCCCCCCAGGGTTTCGAAGGAAACCTCCTCGCCGGTCACCGCCTTGATCACCTCTGGGCCAGTGATGAACATCTGCCCCACGTCCTTGACCATGTATACAAAGTCTGTGATTCCGGGGGAGTAGACGGCCCCTCCAGCACAGGGTCCAAGAATGAGGGATATTTGCGGAATGACGCCAGAGGCGAGGGTATTGGAGCGAAAGATTCGCCCGTATCCTTCCAGCGAATCTACGCCTTCCTGAATACGAGCACCGCCAGAGTCATTGATGGAGATGAAGGGCGCTCCTGTCTGGGCGGCGAGCTCGAGGACCTTCACCATCTTGAGGGAGTGTGCCTCACCCAAGGCACCGCCCATGACTGTGAAATCCTGCGAAGAGACGAACACTTTTTGGCCGTTGACCCGCATCTGTCCGGTGACGACGCCGTCGCCATAGAGCTGTTTCTTGTCGAGTCCGAAGTCATGGCAGCGGGTGCTCATGAAGCGATCGAGCTCGACGAAAGAGCCAGGATCGGCGAGCGCGTCGATGCGCTCGCGGGCGGTCAGGCGGCCCTTCGCATGTTGTTTCTTGATGGCCTCCGCACCACCGCCTTGCAGCGCTTTGGAGGACTCCTGACGATACCGTTGCACACTCTCAGACATGATGAGCAAACCTCCATCACGAAGGAAGTAATTCACTATCTGCCTTTTCTCCTGTCGTCAATCTCGGACACACAATTTCCTTTGCATTCGCTCACGCTTGCGCAGCTCGCTCGGTCGACGATGGGTGGGACGAGAAGCGCATCGTTGAGTGCGCTCGAGCGAAGCGCATCCGCGCTCGGGAATGTGCCAACAGGGTGCTGGCATTCTGTTCCGAGGCCGGGTTGAGGAATACCCGGAAGGGCTGCGCTCGCTTCCCCCAGACTGCCGTGGGATAGTGGAAAAAGCTTTACTTCGTCTTCGCTTGTAGGTAGTCTACCGAGACTGGTGCAGAGCGTCGGGACAGTCGTGGGAGCCTCGCGCGCTTCGCTTGCGCACCACCCCAGCGAGATTCGCTCACCCGGCGTCCGCGCCAACAGAGGTCGTGGTGGACTTTTCCAGTAGAAACGAGAGTCTACGTGGCGACGCTTGGCCACGTCGCAGCGAGCTGAGCCCCTCAGAACGTCGGCATCAGGAAGAACGTATTCGCCTGCTGCTTGCCAAATGGGTCCAGGCTCTTCGACGTGCCAGCCGAGCTCCACTTGGAGAACTCGACTGTATTCTCGAACAGCTCAGCGTTCCCCTCGAGTTTGATGACGAAGCGGGACAGGCCTTGCTCGAGTCCCTTGCGCTCTGTGTTAAGCCTTCGTCTTTACTGAGAATTTTTCACTTTTTCGGAGATCGTTCTCAACAGCGGATCGTGCGTCAATGGCAGAGACTCGAGAAGGCGCTGCCACTGCACCACACCATCTCTGACGAGATGCTCCTGAACGCGGCGCAGGCTTACGTCTGGGTCAGCGCCACCGAGCTCGCCCACACCCTCGAGAGCAGCTTCGTCGAGGACGGCAACTCTGCTCGAAGCCACGGCGATCTCTACATCGCCGTCAACGAACGCTACTATTTCAACTTCAACTACCTCTTTCGCGACTACGGGCTCACGCGGAAAGAGTTGATCTCTCTGCTCGAGCAGCTCGCTGCGCGTTTCCCTCTCGATCCCGAGGCCCTCTCCGCCCTCGGCGGCGAGCAAGTCTTCAGGGCCGTGGTCGCCACCAACGTCGCCTTTCAAGGTGAGGACGCACCCAAGGCCCTTGCGCAGCTCTTACCCTTGGTCGATCTCGACGCTGAGCAGCTCGGAGAACGTCTGCCACCACAGCTCATGCGCCTGCTCTTGCTCAGCGCCACTGCCCGCCAGCTCGGATTCGAGCTGCAGGCCCGAGACCTGCTCGAGGTCTACGAGTGCGGTGCCATCTTCAAGCTCTTCGCGTCCCATGCTGCTCCTGCTCCTGCTGCGCTGCGTTTCCTCGACTTCCTCCTCATGCAGGCACCCAGTGACGACGAGCAAGCCCAGCTCCCTGACCAGGAGTGGCAACGTCGTTGGCGCGAGCTGATGCACGAGCTCGGGAGAGATACCCTCGTCGCGGCGAGCGCATCCCTCATCCCAGTCTACCAGCACTATGCCAGAATGCTGAGCAGCCCCAGCTCTGCTCGACCCCAAGCCGTGTGGATTGCAGCGAGTCTCGCCGAGCCCGCGCTCAGCAACTGGGTCGTGGCCTTGAGCACCGAACAGGGCGCTGATTCACCCGTCATCGCCGCTTCTTTGCTTCACGAGTCGCTGACGCCCGAGGCCTTCTCTGCCCTCTGCCGCGGCTGGGAAAAGCGCGTCGAAGCCGTCCCCGTCCACCCCACCTGGAGCCGTGACTTCACCGCCCTCGTGCTGCGCTTCGCCATCTGTCGACAAAAGGCCTGGCTGCTCGACAAACTCGTCGATCTATACATTCGCGGGGGCGCCTACGAGGAAGGCGCGAGCAGAGCTCAGGTCGCAAGTAGACTCTCCAACTTCATCAAGTCCATCGAGCTCGATGAGAACGAGAGGGCCGAGCTGGACAGCTCGGGCTTGCGCTTCGATTTGTTGCCTCTCGAAGTCAACGTGTTCACGGGTGAGCGCATCGACGACTCTCGCTGGGCCTCTCCCACGGCGGCTTTCAAATACGTTCGCACCCTGCTTCGTATCGCAGGTCGCTCGCCTGAGCAGCTCGCAGGCCTGCTCTCTGAGAAGCGTGTCGTCGGCCTCGAAAAGAGCTTGCGATTGCTCGACTTCCACGCTTCAGTGCAGCAGATCGTCGCTTGTTACCACGCGCTCGCTGAAGACCCGGGGGCTGCCCTCGAGCTCTTCCTGCTCCTGAGAGCGTCTGAAGGCGAGAGGGTCAAAGCAGATTGGCTCTCGCGCTGCACAGCGCTGCTCGCCCCGCTCTCTATCGAACAGTCATTCCAGCTGCTCTGGGAGCTCTACCGCTGCGATCACGCCGACGTCTACAGCCTCAACCCCGGCCTCTTCTGGGCCATGCGTTTGTGTCCGAGCGCTGACTCGGTGCTGGCCCTCGGCAAAGCCGCCACCGACATGGTCCGCAGGCAGCCGTCCTTCGCTGTCGCCGCACTCGATACCCTCGACGCCATCTCTTCACGTCCTGCACTGAGCGCCATCCTCCAGATGAGCCGACGTATTCGCAACCGAAAGGTGCTGCGGCTCATCAATCGGACCATCGAGCACATCGCCAAGCAACAGGGCATGGTCCGTGAGGTCTTCCTCGACTACTCTGCAGACACGGGGGAGCTCGAGGCAGACGCTTCGCGGGTCTTCGACTTCGGAACACACCACGTCACCCTCAGTATTCAGCTCGATGGCCAGCTCAGCACCCTCGTCATCGACGCGAAGGGCAAGCGTCTGCGCTCCTTCCCGAAGACCGCGAAGGACGCCGACCCAACTTTGTACAGAGACTTTCAGGACACCAAGAAGAAGCTCGTCGAGACCCTGGCCTATCAGTCTCGGCGCCTCGAAGCTGCCATGATCGAGGGTCGCTGCTGGGGTCAGGAAGACTTTCTAGACATCTTCCTCAGCCACCCCGTCATGTCGGCCCTGGGCAAACGCCTCGTTTGGTGCGCAGTGCATCCTGAGCGCGAAGGTGGCTACTTCAGACCGCTTGGCGAGGGGCTCGTCAACGTCTCTGGAGACGTCTTCACACTGCCTGAAGGGGCGAGCGTTCGTCTGCTTCATCCTCTCTTCATCGCGGCTGACGAACGCCTTGGCTGGGAGGAGCAGCTCGCCGCAGCAGGTATCGTGCAGCCTTTCGATCAGGTCAATCGACACGTCTTTCGGGACCCAGCCGAGCTCGAGCAGGTCTGCGGTCGTGTGACCTTGGGCAGCCTCCTCTATCGCCTCGTCAAAGAGAGAGGCTGGTCGACCGACGGTGGAACCACCTGGGAACCAGGCTTCGAGACTCACTCCTGTCGCGCATTTCCGGACCATGGCCTTTCGGTGCATGTCAGCACGGGTGCCTTGGGCGAAGACGACCGCCTTCGAATCAGCGATGTGTACTTCATGCGCGGTGACGAGCCCATCGAAGCCCACGAAGTGGAGCTGATCGTCTTCTCAGAGGCTCTCCGCGATCTCGTCCTCTGCATGGGCGTCGCCTGAGTTCACTTTCGTTCGCTGCGTTCCAGGACTCTGGCGTAGACCTCAGAGGATCGAAGCGAGAAGAGCTGGACCACCACGTCACGGATAGCGCGGGTGGAGAGACCATGTCCGTGTAAGACATCGATGACGGCGTCGACCTTGCTTTGGTCGACACTGGCCTCGCGCTGTGGCGCCGGAGCGAGGACCAGTACGAACTCCCCTCGAATACGCTCTTGGGCGTCCAGCCAGTCTCGAACAGCGCTCAAGGGAAGCCGCAGCAGCTCCTCGAAGAGCTTGCTGAGCTCCCTGGCGATGAGCAACTCGCGCTCGGGCTCGAAGAGGGCGAGCAGGTCGTCGCAGAGGGCGCTGAGCCTGTGGGGTGCTTCATAGAGGACGAGGGGCCCTGGATGGCGCAGATACGGCCGTAGGCGGGCTAGCCGTGGGCCGCTGTCGCGAGGGAGAAAGCCGATGAAAACGGCGTCCTGACCGCTGAATCCGGAGGCGCTCAAGGCGGCGGCGAAGGCCGTCGGGCCAGGGATGGGGCTCACGCGGATGTGGGCTTGGTGGCAGGCGTCGACGAGCAGCATGCCCGGATCGGAGATGCAGGGCGTGCCCCCATCACTGATGATGGCGGCGTTCTCTCCGGCGCGGAGTCGGGCGATGATTTCTGGAGTTCGTTGGGCTTCGTTTTGCGCGAAGCAGCTGAGCAAGGGGCGTCGAATTCCGAGGTGGTCGAGCAGGACTTTGCTGTGGCGGGTGTCTTCGCAGGCGATGAAGTCGACACTTGCCAGGACCTCGCAAGCTCTCTGTCCGAGATCCTTGAGGTTTCCGATGGGGGTGGCGATGACGTAGAGCACACCCGCGCTGTGTTCGCTGGCTGTTGCATCCCCGCTTTCGCGGGGATGCTCAGCATGACGTCTGTGCTTCATCAGGAAATGGAGAGCTTCAGACGTGAACGCAGCTCGAAGAAGCGGTCGCTGATGGCGAACTGAACGAGGTCGATTTCCTTTTCAGAGGTGCTCAGCTTCGAGACGGGCGTTGCGTCGTTTCGGATGGCGGTCATGGCAGTGCTGAGGTCGCCACAGAGCAGCAATCCCACGCGGTTGGTGGTGTAGTCGACGCCCTTGAGCCACTTGGAGGTGTTGACCTCGACCCTGCCCTCGATGACGGCTTTGACCAGCTTGTGCAGCTCGACCGCGATGGGTGGAGGCATGCGCACGATGGTCTTGACCACGGCTTCGAGGTTGGGCTCCATGGGTGCCGATGCAGGTTGGGTGGAGGCGTGCATGGCGCCGAGGACGAGGAAGCGGAGGGTTTCACTGGGCAGGCGCAGACCGGCCATGTAGTGCAAGGGAACGGCCATGGAGAGCTGGCGCGCGATGATGAAGGCGAGCTCGCGTTGATTGCGGCCTTGCATGTCGGCACCGACGATGAAACCGGGCGGATCCACATTGCCGTTGAGCATTCCGAGGGGCTGCTCACGGTTGAAGTAGAGCTTGGGCGTGGGGATGACACCGATGACCTGCGCCATGTAGCGATAGATCTTGCAGAAGAGCAGGTCGGCGTTTTGGTCGAGCTCGTCCTTTTTGCGCAGACCCCAGGTCTTCCTGAGGTCGTAGACGAAGAGCTCTCTGCAGTGGGTGGCCATGACCTGGAGGATACTGCCGATGCGCAGGTTGTTTTCGGGGTGATAGATCAGCTTCCAGGTATCTGGATCGATGCGCCCGGAGGCCTGCACGAGGGCGGGTCCGACGTAGCGTTCGTTGAACTGTCTTTCGTCCTCGGTGGCGATGTTGAGGTAGACCATGACGTTACAGACGCACCATGCCTGGTCGTAGCGCTTGGTCTTGAGGAAGAGCTTGAAGAGTGAGTGGAAGTGGTTGGCGTTGCGGTCGACGAAGGAGCCTTCACCGGGCATTTTGATGAGGGTTCTGAACTCTTCGATGGCCTCGTCGTCATGCTCGCGGCGCACGTACAAGTCGGCGAGGATCTTGTGCATGTTGGCGTCGTGAGGCTTGAGGACGCTGGCTTGTTGGAAGGCGCTGATCGCGCTGTCCCACTCATTGAGGCGGGTGCGGTAGATCTCGGCGAGTCCGTACCAGAGCAGGTACTTGGTGTCTTCGAACTGTCCTTCGTCATTGTCCATGACGCGCTTGATCATCTTGCGGTAATTGCGTTCGAGGGCTTTCCAGTCCTTGTTCGCGGTGATGATGCGGTCAATGGCTTCGAAGGCGCGCAGCTCGTTGACGTTGTCGTCGAGGCAGAGGTTGAAGAAGTCGATGGAGGTTTGTTCGTCACCGAGCTCGTCACGGCAGATGACGGCCATGGTGTAGTGATACTTGGCGAGGCGGTCCTTGTTGGACTCGATGTCACAGAGGCGCTTGAGGGTTTCGAGGGCCTCCATCCAGCGTTTGGAGACGGTGTAGATTTCGAGCAGCTTGATGAGGACGAACTTGGACTCTGGATCGACGAACAGGGCTTGCTTGTAGCACTCGAGGGCCTGCTCAGTGTCTCCAAGCTGTGAGCGCAAAAGCTCCGCGAGCTCAGTCCACTCGGCGAAGACCTCGTTGGGGTCACTCATGGTTTGCAAGCGCATCTGCTTGTAGGCGGCGACGGCTTGCCAATCCTCTTGCTCCTCTGAGAGCTCGATCATCATGCTCAAGGATGCACGATGATTGGGGTCGAGCTCGAAGACCTTCTGGAGCAGGCCGCGGGCTGCGCTGAGCTCGTTGGTCGCTCTCTTGATCTTCGCAGAATCTGAATAAATTTCAACAAGTTGCTCGCCTGTGAGCTCATGAGCGTACTGCACCAAGATGGTTTGGAACATCTTGTAAGCGCGCTCGAAGTCTTTGGCGTGGTAGAGCTCTCTGCCCATGCCGAGCAGGGTGGGGAGGTGGGTCTGGTTGAGCTCGTACGAAGCGCGGAAGAAGTGCAGGGCCTTCTCGTCCTGTCCAAGTTCCTGACAGCACAGTCCGGCTTTGTAGTTGAGCAGGTACAGGTCTGAGGCGTCGCGTGCGAAGCTCAGCTTCTGGATGATCATTTCGAGCAGGACGAGGGCGCGTGCCCAGGCGCGTTCGCGGATGAACTTCTCGGCGAGGGGGCGCCCTGCGTTGACGTTGGTGGGGCTGAGCTGCAGGGTTTGTTCGTAGTAGTCGACGGCGTTGATCTGGTCGTCGAGGCGGAGGTCGTAGATCTGCCCGATGCCGCACAGCAAGCCGGCGCGGTCCTCGAGCTCTCGGGTGTATTCCACCTTCTGTTTGAGGATGCGAACCATCGCGTTGTAGTCCTCACGTCGCTCATAGAGCGTGTAGAGGGCATCGATGGCGGGCATGTAGGAGGGCTCGATGTCGAGGGCGGTTTGGAAGCGCTCCTCTGCTTGGGCCGAATCGGCGAGGTGCTCGTCGTAGATGCGGCCCACGCGGTAATGCGTAGCCACGCCTTCTTCGGTACTCGTCGCGACGGGGATGAGGCGGTTGTAGATCTCGATGGCAGAGATCCAGTCCGCGCTCTGCTCGAAGAGTCCGCCGAGGGCCACGAGGCCGTCGTGATCACTGGGCGAGATGGCGAGCAGGTTTTGGAAGGAGTCGATGGCGCGGTAGGTGTCTTCGAGTTGGTCTCGGAAGACCTCGCCGAGCTGTCGGTAGATTTCGATGCGATCGCTGTCTCTCGCGACGGCACCGATATGGGTATTGAGCGCATCGATCAAGTCGAGCCACTGCTCGTGCTTGCGGTAGAGGCGCTCGAGGTTCTGGATGGCCATCAGGTTGCTTGGGTCGACCATGGTGATCTGACGCATGCAATTGATGGCATTTTCGGCGTCGCTGAATTCCTCTTCGTAGACGGTGGCCATTTTGCTGTAGAGCACGATCTGCTCTTCGCCGGTCATCGCAGCGGCGAGCTGCATTTCGTAGACCTTGAGCAGATCGTTCCACTGTCCGAGCTTCTGATAGAGCCTCTCGAGGGCCTCGAGGGCGTCACGGTGTTGCTCATCGAGCTTGAGGATCTCTTTGTAGGCGACGACAGCGTTCTTGTCGTTCTCGAGTCGGGTCTCCCAAATCTGCCCGATGCGCATGCGGATACCGATGACCTCTTCCGGTTCGAAGAGGGCACGGCACTGGCTCTCGAGTACCTCGACCAGCTCTTCCCAGCGGGACAGCGCCTGGAAAATCCTTTCGAGCTGACGCAAGCCGTTGAGGTTGACGTCGTCGACCTTGAGCACTTCGCGGTAGGCGGCGATGGCTTGGTCAACGCTACCGAGCTGTTTCTCCCAAGCGACAGCGATTTCGGTGAAACGGCTGGCTTTGTCTTCGGGCTCTGGTGTGAGAT
>JAVFAO010000007.1:0-48242 GCA_034002465.1 Myxococcota bacterium | reverse complement strand
CCACCTTCTACAACAAGACGCCCGAAGAGATTCAACAGATGACCTTCAACCTCGTCACCTTCGTGCAGTCAGGTGGCTCCATCTACGTCTCCGATTGGGCATACTTCTGGGCCGAAATGGCCTTCCCAGACATCATCGACTACTACGGAGACGACACCCAAGAGGGCGTCGCCAAGGTCGGCATCGTCTACGATGCCCTCGTCGCCAACGTCGTCAGCGATAGCTTCCAACGCGCGCTCGACGGCGCAGAAACCATCACCATCCAGTTCAACTGGCCTGCCTGGGTCCTCGCCGAGTCCGTCAGCTTCAGCTCCACCGTCCACATCCTCGCGCCCACCGTCCAAACCTTCACCTCCACACTGCACGACGTGCCCCTCGTCGTCAGCCACAAGCCTACCCCCACCTCGGGCACCGTCTTCTTCACCTCCTTCCACCACGAAGCACAGCTCACCAGACAGATGGAAGAGGTCCTCCGCTTCCTCGTCTTCCAGCTCTAAGCCATGGCCAACCGCTACCGCGAGCTGCTGCGCGACGCCCGCGGACAGCTCGAGCGCGCCCTCATCCCTGACGCGCAGCTCGAAGCCGAATACCTGCTCGCGCACGCCTGCCTCTGCTCCCGACAGCAGCTTCGCCTCGGCCACCTCTCACAAGCGCACGGCAGCCCGACCAAGCCACAAGAACTGTGCTTCCTCGAGCTCCTCGCACTACGCACGCGGCGCCGAGTGCCCCTCGCTCAGCTTCTGCAAAGCTGGGACTTCTACGGGCTCGAGCTCGAAATCAACGCCGATGTGCTCATCCCCCGCCCCGAAACCGAAGAGCTCGTCGAGCTCTCACTCTCGCTCCCGCTGCCTCCCGCTGCTCGCATCGTCGACGTCGGCACCGGCAGCGGCGCCATCGCCATCGCCATCGCCACACAGCGCCCTGAGTCTCGACTCTGGGCCACTGACCTCAGCCAAGCCGCGCTGAACGTCGCCAGGCGGAATGCCCAACGTCACGGCCTCGACGCTCGCATCAAGTTCCATCACGGTGACCTGCTCGCTCCACTTCCACCCGAGTGCAGCTCCCTGGCTCTCGTCATCTCCAATCCGCCGTACATTGCAGCAGACGAAGCAAGCACGCTCGCCCCAGAGCTCGCCCACGAGCCCACGCTCGCCCTCTTCGCTGGCGAACAAGGTCTCGCTCTGGTTCGAAGACTCGCCGCCGCCGCGCTCCCCCGACTCGCGCACGGCGCCTTCCTGCTCTGTGAAATCGGACATCAGCAGGGGCAGCGTGCTGCCGCGCTGCTCCGCTGCGCCGGATACGAAGACGTACGAGTACTCAAAGACCTATCACACCATGACCGTTTCCTCCTCGGTACGCGGCCATGAGCTTCGCCATTGCGCTGCTCACCATCAGCTGCATTGCCGCCCTCTCCCTGGGCGTCGACCACAAGCGACGACAGTGGCGCGCTCGACGCGTCAACCCGCTACACATCTCGGACCAGCCCGTCGCGGAGTTCGAAGACCACGTCCTCGGCGCGATGCTCGGTCTCGAATACGCAGCGCTCGATTACCCCACTGCCCAAGCCCCAGACGCCACTCCCCCCGACGCGACCGCTGCGGTCCAGCTCATGCTCAGCAGCGCCCGGGCTATCCACCCTGACGGAGTGCCCGACCCTCTGCTCTTTCGCATCGAGCTCGCCCACCTCGACCGTTACGCCCGTGGCCCGCGTCGCCAACTATCCAGGCTCTTTTCCCGAGCCCAACGCGCAGACCTCAGAACCCCACTCGCGAGTCCCCATGGCACCTGGGAGCTGCTCTGTGCGACGCTCCCCATCGCCCTCGTCTGGCATGATCAGCCCCAACGCGCCGCCAAGCATGCAGCCGCTCTGCTCGCCACAACCCACACCGACGCCAAGCTGCTCGATGCTGCGCGTCTGCTCGCCTCTGCCACGGCCCACTGCTTGCACCTCCAGCGGCAAGCACCAGCAAGTCGACGTGCTTGGCTGCAGACCGTGCTCCAAGACGCCTGCATCGAAGACAGCCCCCTCGGCACCATCTGTGAACGAGCCGCTCACCTCGCAAGCTTGGATGCGCCCAGCGCCGAACCCTCGCCCGTTCATGAGCTCGAAGCGGTCCCACTCTGGAGCCTCGGTTTGGCCTTGAGGTGCTTCGAACTCTCTCAACAAGCGCGCCCCGCCACAGAGCTGCTCAACTCAATGCGTGCCTATGCCCGACAGCTCGGCAAATGGCAGAAGGGTGCAAGCCACCTCGCCTGGGCCCTGCTCGGCGCGTTTCTGGGGGCCAACGCCCTCCCCGCGCCTGCTCCGCTGCTCTCGCCCCGGCGCTGCCGCTCGCGATTGCTCGCCAACAAGCTCAGCGCCTTTCCCGTTGTGGCTGCTGCTGCTTCGGCTGCGCCACCTCGAGCACTCGCCAGGTCCAGACCAGCCAGACTGCGACGTCGTCAGAACGACCAGGACAGTGGCCGGGACAAAGTCAGCTCATCGACCGCAGGAGATTCCGCAGATTCCAGCGACAAATAGAAGAGCAAGGCAGAGCCCATCGCCAACGCTGCGCCGCTGATCACCAGACTCGCCCCCAGCGGCGGACTCTCCTGTGCCCACAGCATCGCGCCCACCGCGCTGCTGCTCACAGCAAGCCCAATCAACGAGAAGCCGGCAATCGCGTAGCCATCAAGCGCACTCTCCGGCAGCTGCGAACGCTCCAGACCTTCATAGGGCGAGCTCACCCAAAGCTCGCTCCCAGGCAGCGAGGCCCCCTCCGTCGACGGCAAGGACGATGGCGCCGTTGCACTCGTTGAGGCGATAGCGGTCGGAGACGCAGTGTCCGTCAACGACGTTTCTGGAGGTGCGAGCTCAGCGCCATCCCCTTCGGTCACCTCCGCCGGCACCGCGGTCGCAGCATCATCAACGTGCTGCACTTCGCCGTCTTCAGGCGTCGGCGGCTGCACGAGATCCTCTTGAGCATAGGCGGTCGAGCACGTGAGCACCGCGCTGACCCAAGCCAAGAGCACTAAGGAGCCACGCAATCCCTTCTTCATTAAAGACCCCGTTCGAAACTTTCATCGATGGCCGCGAGCAACTCACCCTCAGCCCACTTGCTCATCCTGCCAGAAATCCTCGGCAGACTCCACAGCGACGGCCCACAGCCTCGAGCTTGCCCACGCTCTTCTCTGTCGAGCGCAGGCACGCGCAAATTGCAGGCACCAAAGCAACGCTCTATAGTCAGCGGCTGAGCGAAGGCTCACGAGCACTCGGGCTCTCTTGCCGTTCACAGGTATCAGCATGACGCGCACACAGCTTCTGCTCTTCGTCTGTTCACTGCAGCTCACAGCCTGCGGCGGCGCCATGTCCGCCATGAAAGTCTCCGGCATGGCGGAAAGCTATCGGGAAGGCGGCTACGACAGCGACAGCTACCTACGAAACGAATCTGCTGATTTCCAAGGGCCCCTCGAGAAGAAGCAGGCCGCGCCAGCGACCCTCGAGCCCATCGAAACGGCACTCGCCGAAGACGGCGAAGCACAGCCTGTCGCTGACGACGCCAAGCCCACCACCCTTCGACGCATGGTGATCTACACGGCGCATGTCACCATGAGCGTCGTCGATCTGCCCAAAGCCATGAGCCAAGCCAGCACTGCAGGAGAGGCACTGGGCGGCTGGATTCAAGCGTCCAGCACTGACTCCTTGGTACTTCGAGTGCCCGCCGAACGCTTCCGCGACTTCCTCGCCAGCGTGCGTGAGCTGGGAACGGTGGTCGACGAAGATATCGTTGGACAAGACGTCACCGAGGAATTTCTCGACCTCGAAATCCGACTGCGCAACGCCCTCGCGCTTCGGGATCGCTTCGAGGCCCTGCTCGTGAAGGCCAACAGTGTTGCGGATACACTCGCGATTGAAACGGAACTTGCTAGAATTACGACGCAAATTGAGCAGATGAAGGGTCGCCTGCGCTACCTGCAACAACAAATCGCCTTCTCTACGGTCCACCTCAACTTCACCCAGCCGCAAGGAAGCAAGAGCACGCGCATACGACTCCCCTTCTCCTGGCTCTCCGCCATGGGCCTGCACGGACTCTACCAAGTCGAGGTTCGCTAACTGCAGCGCCGCATTCCCTGTTGCCTGAGGTCATGACCATGCCCGCATTTGCATCGCTCTCAGTGCCATCGCCAAGCACAGCCGATGACCATCGCGCCGCTCGCCTAGTGATCGTCTTCTTCGCCATCGCGTTCGCTGCCGGACTGAGCGCGTGCTCGTCCCGAGCCGTACTGACGACACCAAACGGCTTCGTCTCCTTGCCTGAGGACTCCCTCTACACCCCGGTCTGCTACAAGGCCGTCAGCGCGGATGACGTGGTGCTCTTGGTGCGACGTCAACGAGACCAAGCGAAAGGCAATGTCGACTTCTGGTCCGAAGCGATCACCCGCGAGCTGCTCGAACGGCAGGGCTACGAGCTGCTAGCGAGCCGAGACGTCTCTGCGGGTGGACTGAGTGGCAAACTGAGCAGCTTCCGAGGAGCCATCGGCAACCGCGTGTTTCGCTACGAGCTCGCTGTGTTCGTTCAGGATTCCGACGTCCTGACTGTGGAGGCGGGAAGTCCGGAGGATAGCTACGAGAGCAATGCTCCTGTCATCCAAAGCGCCATCGAGTCTTTGCATTTCGAATGATGCCGCCAGCGCCAGCCGGGACAAGTTGGGAATAGGCCAAGCGCCCAATCGACAAGAACTCTCAGTTCGTTCCATACTGCTCCATCGTCCAGCGTCGCCCGTCGCTGCTCACGCGCACGCTACCGTCGGCGGTACGAACACTCGAAAGCCCCCAGTCCAACGCTCTGCGCTGTGTGGCGACATGTGGAAAGCGAAAGCGATTGGCCTTGCCCACAGGATAGGTCAGCCATTTCGCCGACGCCGCCTCCAAAAGCTCATCACTGTTCGAACCTGCCGAACCATGATGTGCCGCCTTCAACACCGTCACTGGAGCGATGCTGCCATCGCTCGTGAGCGCCCTCTCGGTCGAATGGCCAATGTCTCCAGTCAGCAACAGACTGAACCAACCGTACTCGACCCGCATCACCACACTGCATTCATTGCGGTTCGGGCAAGGCGCATCGCGCGGCGGCCACAACACGTGAACCCGTGCACGGCCCATGTCGAAGCGATCGCCCGCGGCAACCGTTCGGACCGCAACCTGCGAACGGGCGAGTTGCTCCTCGAAAGCTTGCCCCGTCGCACCATCCAACGGACTTCCGTTGGTCCAGAGCTCTCCAACAGGCATCGCGTGCACCACCGAAATCAAGCCGTACATGTGGTCGAAATCTGCATGACTGAGCACCATCCAATCCAAGTGCTGCATGCCCAGGCTGCGCAGATAGGGGAGAATCACCCGCTCACCCGGATCAAAGCGCGGACGGTTGGGTTCGCCTCCACCATCGACCAACATCGCACGCCCGTCAGGAAACTCGATCAACGTCGCGTCTCCCTGCCCGACGTTGAGAAAGGTGACCCGCAGCAGCGGCTCGCGCTGCACCATCCACGGCTGCGTCAACAGCAGCAGCAAAGAAACGACGCCGAGCGCGCGTAGGGCCCAGCCTTCCCTGCAGCGCAACACCGCCAGGCAGCACCCCGCCAGTAGCAGACAGGACAGGGCAGTCCACCCAGGAACCGGCATCGCGACACCAGGCAATCGCGCAAACCCTTCCACGCTCCACGTCAGCAAGCGCTCCAGCTCGGCACCTCGGGCAGCCATGAGGCCCGCAGCGGCTGGCCACGCCGCGCTCAGCCCAGCCGCCAGCAGCGCGATCGGCAACAGCAAATACGCGATGACCGGGATCACCCAAAGATTGGCCACGATACCCAACAAAGGAATCGCGCCGAAGTGAAAGATGACAAAGGGCGCCGTCGCCACGCTGGCGCCCACACACGGAACCAGAGCGCAGAGCAAGTGCTCCGTCCCCTTCGCCACGAGCTTGTGCTTGCGGCGGCGCGCCCATGACCGGGCTGGTGCCAGCAGGTTGTGCTGTGTCCACAACAGACCTAGCACTGCCGAGAACGACAGCTGAAAGCCGATGGCACCAAGGTCTTCTGGACGCCAACATAAGATGATCAACGCAGCGACGCGCAAGAACCCCGCCGAATCCCCTTCGCGGCGAAAAGCCCTGCCCACAAGTAGGCAGCAGGCCATGATGAACGCGCGCGTCGCGCTGATCGGTGCCCCCACATAGAGCACGTAGAGCGCCAAAGGCCCCAACACCAGCAGCGCTGCCAGCCGTCGTGTACCAAAGCGCCGGACCAATCCGGCGTGCCAAGACAATAGCCAGGTCAACGCGCTCAGCAGGAGCCAGCTCACCATTCCGAAGTGCAGCCCACTCACCGCCAGCACATGCGCAACCCCCGTACTCGAGAACACCTGTCGCACCTCTGGTGCGAGCTCAGCTTCGCCCAGCGCCAACGCCCCCAAGGTCCCGCGTCCATGCCCAGCCAAGAACCGACTCGCCTGCTGACGATGGTCATATAGATACCGCAGCACCTGTGTCGCGATATCATCCCGCTGCTCTCGCTGACGGAGCGCGGAGCGCAAGCGGGCTCGCCCGCTCAATCCACGCCCCTCGAGCAGCTTGCGCTCGTCAAAGGCACCAGGTGCTGCTGGCCCACGCAGCGGCTCGAACTGCAGCTCCGCCTCAAAGCGCTGTCCATGGTAGAGCTCCACGCCATCTTCCAAGCGCAACTCGAAACGGCGCGCTCGAACGCTTTGCAGCTCCGACTCGAGGACCCGGAGCACCACCCGGCGC
This sequence comes from Myxococcota bacterium, assembly GCA_034002465.1. Lineage (GTDB taxonomy): Bacteria > Myxococcota_A > Bradymonadia > UBA4248 > JAVFAO01 > JAVFAO01. The sequence continues at coordinate 41,460 of JAVFAO010000007.1, read as the reverse complement.
CTCTCGACACCCCGCACTGGCCCCTCCACTTCCACCAGCGCAACACCGCCCAGTCTCTGCTCGACCGAAACCGCTGCAGGCGCGCGCCCAATCCAGACCCACCCCGCCAACACCGCAGCCGCGGTTCCCAGAGCGATGGCGCGCGTCGCACGGTGAAAGCGGCCCTGAGCCAGCCCAGGACTGCGATGCAGCAAGCGAAACAAGGTTTCGAAATTGCTGGGCTCCTCCCGAAACTGAGCTCGCGCATCGATGAGCACGGGCACCGCGCAGAGCAACAGGCTCAGCACCGCCGCCACGGATGCAACGAGCAGGGCGAAGCCCGAGATTGCAGGCTGCTCGAGGGTCAAGCAGAGGGCCAAGACCGCAACGAAGCCAGGGACAAAGAGGCTACCCCGACGCAGCGACCCACCACCGTCAAAGACAATTCGGTCCAAGAGCCGTAACATCTCAGCCTCTTCGGTCAAAGCGAGCGAAGCGCGTTCGAGTCAGCGCCTGCTGCCACGCATCCGTGCTGCGCCAAAGCGCTGCGGAGGGCGAGGAAGGAGCTAAGTCTTGAGGCGGCACACTCCGAGAATGTACCTGTACCGATGGCGACAGCAGCGCGCCCATCGAGACGGGCTACTTGGCTAGGCAGCCCTGTTGCCGGAGTTCGAAACGGAATCGACAGACTCGGACAGTCTTCCGAACGAAGCGCCTGCTCGAAGGCAAGGCAAAGGCTCTCTCACGCTCTCGTACGCCAAGCTTGCTCGACGACAGGCGAAGATGGTGCCCTTCGCTCACCTTCTCTTGCGTTCCCTGTGCAGCAGCACAGGGCGCCTGCGGGATTTTGCGGAAGGACGAGACGCCCCATGCGAGTCGTAGCCAGGGGAAGAGCTGCTGCGACGCGCGCTCGGAGCTGGCTTCCCATCAATGCCCCGCAACAACGCCATGGCTAAGGCCTGCCACTAGGCATCGCTCTCTGTGCTCTCCGCGCGAGCGCCAGTCTGCGAAGCCGCTGCGGCTGCGGCGCGCAACTCCGCTTCGTTGATATCGATCTCCGGGAGCGAGAAGTGCGCTCTGATCTTGTTCACGATGCGCTGCAGGATGAGCGGGTTCTCTTTCAAGAAAACCTTCGCATTTTCACGCCCTTGACCCAACCTCTCGCCATCGAGCGAGTACCACGAGCCCGACTTTTCAATCAAATTCAGCTCAGCGCCCAGATCGAGAACGTCACCCTCACGACTGATGCCCTCACCGTACATGAGGTCAACTTCGACTTCCTTGAACGGTGGCGCCATCTTGTTCTTGACGACCTTGAGGCGCGTTCGCTGCCCAACGATGTCTTGCCCCACCTTGATGGTGCCTGTCTTGCGCACATCCAAGCGAATCGACGAATAGAACTTCAACGCATTTCCACCCGTCGTCGTCTCGGGGTTGCCAAACATGACCCCCACCTTCAGACGTAGCTGGTTGATGAACACCAAACAGGTGCGACCTTTGGCCGCATTCGCCGTGATCTTACGAAGCGCCTGACTCATCAAACGAGCCTGCAAACCCACATGGGTGTCGCCCATGTCGCCTTCGAGCTCCGCCCGCGGAACCAACGCTGCCACCGAGTCGATGACCACCACGTCCACCGCGTTCGAGCGAACCAGCATGTCCGCAATCTCCAGCGCTTGCTCTCCATAGTCGGGCTGGCTCACCAACAGCTCGTCAGTGTTGACCCCTAGCCGACGCGCGTACTGCACATCCAAGGCATGCTCCGCATCGATGAACGCCACCACCCCACCCGCGCGCTGCGCTTCCGCCAACGCATGCAGCGCAATCGTCGTCTTTCCGCTCGACTCCGGACCAAAGACCTCCACCACTCGTCCGCGTGGCAAACCACCAATGCCCAGCGCCACGTCCAGCGCGATCGAGCCCGTCGGAATCGTCGCGATCGAGACGCTCTCGGCCGTGCCGAGCTTCATGATCGCACCCTTGCCAAATTGCTTCTCAATCGCATTGATGGTGAGCTCGATCGCTCGCTCTTTCCCTGTGTCCTTCGCCATGAGCTTCCTCCTTTGCGCATGCATGCGCTTCACCGCTCGATATACCTGAACAGAGGTTCAGATTCAACCAAAAACTTGAGGGAACAGGCCAAGTGCCCAATCGACAAGAATCTCTGCCCTCTCTCCATTCTCTGACGCGCGCGCTCAAGCAGTCTGAACGCCTGCTGCCTGAACTCCCCGCAGCAGATGCCGCGAGAGCACCTTGACCTGCATCCCAGAACGGCGCGCCCGCGTCTCGAAGAGCACCAGCTCACGAACCTCGCTGCTCCCCAGCGGAAGCTCCCGTAACGCCTCGACGGCGTCACTCAAATCGAGTCGCTTGCGCGGGGTACATAGTCGTCCAAGCACCACCTGCGCCACGTGACGACCATGCTCCATGGGAATCCCCTGCGCCAACAAGGCCTCGTCCAAGGCTCGCGTCAAAGCTTCGACTTGCTCTCGGCCCCCGGCTGTGCCGGCATGGATCACCCGTGGACGAGCGCCCTCCGGATAGACTCCTACACCCCGACTCACCAGCACGAAGGGCTCGACGCTGCTCGCCACCTGCTCCACTCCGTCCTTCACATGGGCAATCAAGGGCAACGCCACGCTCGCCGCTCGCCGCAGCACCAGAAACAAGTGCTCCGGAGACAGCCACCTCACCTTCGCATCCCGACTGCGAATCAAGGACGCCATATCCTCTTGAACCATCGCGAGATTCTCGCACACCGCGAGGCTCAACTCGATCCCCACGAACAGCTTCGCCGTCTGCATGAGCCTAACCCTTCGTCGCTTGCTTCATCTAGCGCTCGCCTTCACGAAGCACTCGACCTCCCGCTCGTATCAAATGCATTCGTTCGCTCTCGGGCACCGACCCCGCTCGATGACTCGCGGGGATGCAGTGCCCTTCGCTCACTCTCGATTGCGTGCTCAGGCCGTCTGCCTCGCACTGCTCGCTTCACACACAATACAGTTATCGTCAGATGCAACGAAAACCGACACCCCCAAAAATGCACCGCCTCCGCCCAATGCAAGAAAAGGCTTACCATTCGAGCAGATAGAACCTACCCACTGCGTGCACTTTTTCTACGCGGACTCCACCCAACTCCGAACATAGACGTTGCGGCCCCCAATCCCCGAACACTCCAGGTCCTGCCAAGTGCCGCGCAAAGAGAGGGCATCGCAGCTCATCTCGAAATGCAGCATCGCGATCCCCATGTCGATGCGCTGCAGATCCACCGCCGCAAGCTTCACATACCCTCGAGAGCGCTGCAGAAAGAAGTGCCACGCGCGCCGAGGCGCGTCATGCACCACTCGCCACGGTTGCAGGTTCGAGGCTGACGGAGCGAGGCGCAACATCTCCAGTGCCCCTGCATAGGCCCGTGCGTCTCGCTCATCCAGCGGACGACCCAATTCTGCCTCGAAGAAGAGCTCGCTCCAGGGCTTGCGCTTTTTCGAACCCGCCATCCACACCATCGTCGCGTCCACCAGGCTACGCCGAGATGCCATGTAGCCCACGGGCGTCACCGCAGCGACGCGCTGGTTCTCTGCCGCACCAATCACCTCTTCGAAAAGCCCACGTTGGAAGCTCGCTCCGAGCCAACACGTCCCCAACCCCAGCGCAGTCGCGCGCAAGATCACCCGCTCGAGCGCGTGACCATAGTCTTCCAACACTCCGGGCTCGTTCGGGTCGATGGCTCCTGCAATGAAGTGTCGCGCATTGCGAATCACACCATAGGTACCCAAACGCCGACCGCCCTCTGCTGCGCTGAACACGGCCTCCAGGAGCTGCAATCGGATACTGTGGCCAAAGGGCCCCGGCAGCTCTCTCGACAGCTCGACAAGTAACTGCGAACGCGTCTGCTCATCCAGCTCCTGCTCGGTATAGCTGCGGCAAGACTTTCGGCGCTCGATCGCCTTGATGACCCAATCCTTCGCCATCCCACACCCCATTCAAATCGTCGTGATTCAGCCGCTTTCCGGCCCCGCAGCATACCGTGACGAGCGCGGTCCGTGACGTGCCGCATCAAGCTCAGTCATCCGCTCGAGCATTCTCCCAGTGCAACGCATCCAGCGGCAACGCCATCCCACTGCATAGCACAGCTTCTCTATGGCGCGCACCTTCCCTGATGCAGCTTCGCGCGGTCCAAGACGGAAGCTCGAGGCGTCGGCCTCCCAGCTCGACAGAATTTGTCGAGAAGGCAAAGACCAGTCTTCCCAGCTCGTCGTGGGGCCTCCGCCAGGTCATCCCGGAAAACAGAGCTCGGTGGGTCGAAGACCTTGCGCCGAATCCGCCACAAGCAGCTACAGGATGTATCGGCTCAAGTCTTCGTTCTCGACCACCTCCCCGAGCTTGTCCTCGACGATGGCGGCATCGATGCGCACCTCTCCGGCTTCGCGTTCCGGTGCCTCGAAGCTGAGCTCCTCGAGCAGGCGCTCCATCACCGTGTGGAGACGCCGAGCGCCGATATTCTGCAGACGATCGTTGGCGCGCTGCGCGATCTTGGCGATCGCTCGAATCGCCTCGTCCTCGAAGCTGAGCGCGATGCCTTCCGTCGCCATCAGGGCGGTGTACTGCTTGATGAGACTGTTGGTCGGCTCACTGAGAATACGGAAGAAGTCATCCTCGGTGAGGCTGTCGAGCTCGACACGAATAGGGAAGCGCCCCTGCAACTCGGGGATGAGGTCGCTGGGCTTGGCCACGTGGAAGGCCCCCGCAGCGATGAACAGGATGTGGTCGGTCTTGACCACACCGTGTTTCGTGTTGATGGAAGACCCCTCGATGATGGGGAGCAGGTCGCGCTGCACCCCTTCACGCGACACATCGGGTCCGTGGTGCCCTTCGCGTCCGGCGACTTTGTCGAGCTCGTCAATGAAGATGATTCCACTCTGCTCGGTGCGCTTGACCGCATCACGCACCACACGTTCTTGATCGATGAGCTTGCTCGCCTCTTCTGCAGTCAGCAACTCCAAGGCATCCACCACCTTGATCTTCTTGCGCTTCTTCTTCTTCGGCATGAGCTTGCCGAAGAGATCCTGAATGTTGGACTCCATCTCCTCATTGCCACCATGAGGCGAGAACAGCTGCATCACCGGATTGCCTTGCTCGCTCAGCTCGATGTCCACGTAGCGCTCGTCGAGCTTGTGCTGTTGCAGCAGCTCGCGCATCCGCTCATGGGTCGCATCGGTGTTCGCGTCGGCCGCTTCGGCGCGCGCGCTGCCCGAGAGAAGCGCTGACACAATCCTGTCTTCAGCAGCCTTGCGCGCTTTGGCTTGGACGTTCTGCCGTGCTTCCTCTTTGACCATCTTGATGGCGATCTCGACGAGATCTCGCACCATGGACTCGACATCCCGCCCAACGTAGCCCACCTCGGTGTACTTGGACGCCTCTACTTTCGCGAATGGCGCCTGGGCCAGACGCGCGAGCCGACGAGCAATCTCGGTCTTGCCCACCCCCGTGGGCCCGATCAGGATGATGTTCTTGGGCGTGATCTCATCGCGCAGCTCTGCTCCCACCTGCTGTCGTCGCCAGCGGTTGCGCAGCGCGATGGCGACAGCCTTCTTGGCCGCCTTCTGCCCAATGATGTAGCGATCGAGCTCCTCCACAATCCGCCGTGGCGTGAGTGTGTCTGGATCGTCTCGGAGGCTGGTCTGTGCTGTCATGATATTGCTTCCAGATGTTGCGCCCGACACATGCCGCACCCCTTCGGGCTCGCCATGTGGGCTGCCCGCTCAAGGGCTCTCGACGAGCTCCTCGAAGCTAAAGTTGGTGTTCGTATAGATGCAAAGCTGCGACGCGATCTCCATCGCACGCTGGGCAATCTCCATCGCGCTCAGCTCCGTGTGCTGAGCGAGGGCCTTCGCCGCAGCAAGCGCAAAAGGACTGCCCGAGCCAATCGACACGATGCCCTCGTCAGGGGCAAGCACATCACCCGTCCCAGAGAGCATGAGCAAGCTGTGCCGATCAGCGGCGAGCATCATCGCCTCGAGCCGTCTCAGGTATTTGTCAGTACGCCAGTCCTTGGCGAGCTCAACTGCGGCCCGAGTCAAATTACCATTGAACTGCGAGAGCTTGGCGTCAAGTTTCTCAAAAAGCGTCATCGCGTCGGCGGTGGACCCGGCAAATCCAACGATCACACGCCCCTCTGCAATTCGGCGGATCTTGGTGGCACCGTGCTTGACCACCATCTGGCCCATGGTGACCTGTCCGTCACCTCCGATGACGGTGCGACCGTTGCGTTTGACAGCGATGATGGTGGTTGCGTGCATCATAGGCTTCTTCTGCTTGGTGACTTCACGGGTCGCGCAAATCACCGACAAGTTGGGGGAACAGGCCAAGTGCCCAATCTACAAGAAGTTGGGGGAATCGGGCCAAGCGCCCAATGGACAAGAAGTGTTGTCTGGAGCACCCCACGACAGCCCAAAAAGGAGCGGAGCACTGCTCGAAACGAGTCATCAGCGTTCCAGCGAAACGCAGAACAAGCGTGACTCTGTTGGAACCACATCGAGAAACGAGGCCAACAGCAATCCCGACAGGAAATCCGTCAGAGCTCTGTCTGAGCCCACTCAAAGCACCCTTCGCCTGCGCACCTTGCTCGCTGCACAGTGCGAGGGAGTGCAAGCTAAGCAGAATCACCGCAAAGCAAGGCCCTCTTGCTTCTGAACGAGGGTCTCATCGGCGTTCGCTCGCTTTCGCGAGACCCTCGCTGCGCTGCGCGTGCGCATCGGATGCGCAGCCGACAGACCCTGACTCGTGCCTCGCTCGCTCACTTTCAATGGCCTCGACGCAGACCAGCTTCAGCGCCGCTGCAACTCGCGCCGACAGGTATCGCAAATGTAGGCGCCAATAAACGGCTTGGATGATACCGAGGGCTGGCTGACGGGAAGCCCGCAGAGATCACAGCGCTGCTTGCTCCGCCGATTCTCGACGAGCTGCACCAGCTCCTCCGAGCGCTCACCAGCAACGCGCCGAATCACGTCAAAGTGATCGCCAAAGAACTTTCGCAGATGGATACCTTCGGGGATGGGGCCCTTCTTCTCGCTCATCATCACCTCCGGAAGCACGATGCTCCTCATTGCTGGCATGCGTTCGCTTTCGAGCACCGACCTCTCGACAGCAACAATTCCTTCGGAATGTCGAGAGGATGCGTGCCCTTCGCTCACTTTTGATTGTCGTCGTTCGCTCTCGCGAGACCCTCGCAGCGCTGCGCAGGCGCATAGGATGCGCCCGCCACAGACACTGACTCGAGCCTCGCTTCGCTCACTTCTTGTTGATTGGGCGCTTCGCCTGTTCACCCAAGTCGTTTGCATCCGCAGCCCTGACCGCCACGACCTACGCAAGCACAGCAGCATAGCCACAAGGCCCAAGGCTGGCAATCCAAGTCGGCAAAGAGCGCATAGCCATTCGAAGCCTTGAACGGCAGCCCGGCTGACGAGCTCAATCGACCACGCTCGGCGCTTCGGCTCCTTCGTCCACCTTGGGGCCGTCCTGAGAGCCCATCGGCGCTGCGCTAGGCTTTGCGGGTTCTTGTCGATTGGGCGCTCGGCCTGTTTCCCCAACTTGGCCCTGCACTGAACTTGGAGAAGGCACAGGAACGCCCGAACCAGAATCGACGCCTGGCTCGACGCCTGGGGCGACACCAGGATCGACGCCAGGATCGAGGCCAGGATCGACGCCAGGATCCACGCCAGGATCCACGTCCCCATCGATATCGACAGCTTCCCCATCGAGGGGCGGACGAGCAAGCTTGACCTTCTCCTTGGGTGTGCAGCGCTGTGGAGCCTTGGGTTCGATCTCCTGCTGCACGTATTGATAGACATCGGCCAAGAAGTGCGGGCGACCCTGGTCATCGACGCGAACGGTGAAGTAGTCGATGAACACATCGAGGGGCGTGTCGAAGACCACCGCTTTGGTCTTCATCGCCTCAAACTCGGCGATGAGCTCAGGCGTCCACTTTCCCTCCTCAGTGAGAAGAAATTCTGCAAACTCCATCGGGTTATGAACCCTCATACAGCCATGGCTGAAGGCACGCACCGGATACTTGAAGAGCGCCTTCTTGGGGGTGTCGTGCATGAAGGTGCTGTGTTCGTTGGGGAAGATGAATTTGACCCTACCGAGCGCATTGCCCTCGCCTGGCTTCTGACGAAGAATGGTGTAGTTGTTCTCGGTATGGTATTCGAATCCATGTGACTCCAGCCAGGCTGGATCCTCATGGATTTGCTCGAGGTACTCGTCCTGCTCGATGCGCTGAGGCACATTCCAATACGGGTTGAGCTCGAGGTAGGTGAGTCGAGCGTGCTGCAGCGGCGTCGCGTTGACGAAGAACCGCGTCTTGGTTTCGGGATCACACTCTTTGTCCTTGTTTCCCACCACGATCCGAAAGCGCATCTTGCGCTCGCCGTTCTTCCAGACCTCGGCATGGAAGTCAGGCACGTTGATGTAGACATAGTAAGGGGAGTCGAAGAGAAAGGTCTGATGCCATCGCCGAATATTGACCTTGATCTGCTTCAAGCGCATGTCGGCGGGTGTATTCAGACTATTCCAAAAAGTCTTAGTCAGCTCATCCTCGACCTCGAGCTGGTGCGTCTCTTGGTAGGTCGAGATCGCGGCGGCGAGCGCGTCGTCGAAGTTCTCATCGAGCGACCCATTGAAGTACCCCTCGGCGCTCAGCCGCTGTTTGAGCTCGAGAACGGTGGGAGAGGGGCGACCCTTCTTGATGCTCCGAGCTTGGACCGTCTTCCACCCCCCCGCCTCGACGAGGCCTGCATATCTGTCGCGGGCCTCGAGAAGCTTGGCATACTGCTCGTGCGCGGGCCAGAGGCTGCGCAGATGCTCCTCGCAGGTCGCTTGCGCTTGCAAAGAGGCATAGCGCTCGAGCTCGGCCCTCATCCGAGCAGCAAGCAGCTCCTGTCGCTGACTCGAGCTGAAGCCGCCTTTCTTTCGGCTTGCCGTCTCCGCCTCGCTGAGGATATTGAGGTTCCCGAGCCGCAGCTGCTTAGCGTATTCCAAGTAAGCATCTGCAATACGCACCTCGAGCTCAGGTGCCTGGCTGGACAACGCGCTCGAGCTCTCCTGCAACGAGAGAATATCCTTGCGCAAGCGGGGAATGGGACTGTTCTCGGCCGTGATGAGCTCGACGAAACGAGCGTTGGCATCGACGGCCTCGGGGTCGAAAGCGGCCTCATTCAGAAAGCTGACGATGGCATCCCGCTCATCAGGGTGGATATGGAAGTCGAAGGGGACGTCTGGGTTTTGTCGAATGAGCTCGAGCAGGGGCTTGATGAGCTCGAGGCGAAGCGACTCGACCTCGAGCTCGTGACTGTGGGCGTCCTCGAGCGCGGCGATGACCGCTCGTGCCTGTGGGCTCGGACGCGCGGCAATGGTGAAAATGGCTTGAAACCCGCGATTTTGATAGAAGTCATGGAGCACGGAAGCATGAAGCAGATCGACAGGCGGCTTCTTCTCTTTTTTCTTGCTGCTCGCCCGTTTCTCCTCAATCTCGAGGGCCGCTGTCAGGCGCTGCTCGATGGCTGAAGCCATCTCCTTGGGTTGGCTGAGCTGGGCGAGCAGCTCGGGCAGGACTTGATCGACCGTGTCGACAAAGGCGCGCAGCGCAGCCACGCGTGGGTCTTCAGGGGGCGCCGTGTCGGCTTGCGGCTGTGCTTGGCCAGCCTTGTTGGGCGCTTCATCACCACCGGGTGATGGAGAATCGTTGTTGCACGCAAGCAAGCTGGTCGTGCAGAGGAGAATGAACAGCTGCTTCATCGGCAAGCTCCTTGGCAGGGGCCAAGCTCGAGCACAGGGCCCTGGTACCATGTACTGACGCTGCGGCGCAGCGCAAGCGCATTGAAGCGCCAAATCGACGGACAACAGAGTGCGGGGGCCGGCTTCGCTGTCAACGGCTCCGCGCGGCGGGCAGAGGCATCGAAGGCAGCGGGCCAAGACGCGCATCGAAGGCAGACCGAGGGGTGCGGAAAAAGCCGAAAGCGTGGCTGCATGGACGCAACCACCAAGGCGCTGTTCACGCGTACGACGACAGCGCGAGTAGCTGCACGGCCTGCTGTGCACGTGGAGGGTGCACGGATCAGCGTATCGGGGCAGAGCATCCAGGCTCCAGAAGCGCGCATCCTGAGGTGCTAGCTGACCTCTCCCATTCCTTGGGAGCCATGATGCGCGGCGTTACAAATACGAATTAGGGCTCGCAGAGGGGCTTGGCCTGCTCGCGCAGCGCATCGAACTCGGGGCTGGAGAGATTCCACTTCACGGCACCCTTGATGATCTTCTCGAGGGGATAGGAGCAGCTGTACTTCATGCCAGGAACCTTGTCGGCCATGATGATGGTACCGAGCTCAAGGTAGCACTTCTTGGCCACTTCCGCGACCTTCTCTTTGGACCAATCGGAGACGATCTTCTCGAGAGCCTCGACGGTGTTGTCGCACTCCCAGGGGAAGTCGATGATCTTGTTGTCGATGTTCTTCTGGGCGAGCTCCATGGTCTTCTTCATGTCGGCGGCAGCCTTGGCCTCTTCGCAGAGCTGCTTGGCTTTCTTGCCATCTTCCTCGCTGACCTTCTTGGCGGCCTCTTCGAGGTTGTAGCACTTGGTCCACATCTCGCTGTCTTCCTTGCCCTCGTCACGCAGGGTGGTGATCTCGGTGGTCAGCGCAGTGATGACCTGCTGAGAGAACTCGGCGCACTTGGCCTTGATTTCTTCGGCCACATCGTCGCGATCGAGGCCGTAGCAACCCATGGGCGTCTCACCGAATTTCTTCTCGTCGATGGCCTTCTGGATCTCGGCGAGGTCCTCTTCCATCATCTTCTTCTTGAAGGCTTCTTCACGCTTCTTCTCGGCTTCTTCCATACAGGCCTTGAAGTCGTCGCAGCCGCCCTTCGCGGCGCAAGGCAGCCACTCACTGTAGGGCTCCTTGTCCTTGTTCTTCTCGCACTTCTCGATGAACTCGGCGCGCTCCTTGTCAGTCGGCTTGTCGCGATCGCTGCACTCTTCGAGCTGGGCAACGAGCTTCTCGCAGTCAGATTTGCAGCCGCTCAACAAAACCGCGGCGGACACTACGAGCAAGCCGGTGATCAACGTGAACTTCGACATAACCTCTCCTTGCTGATCGACGAACGAGGGCGCATCGGCCCCACTGAGTGGATGCGGCACTTCGCTTTGGCCGTTTCCGGCGACTGCGTCTAGTCGCCTGACTGCCACTCCTATAGCGTCGAACGCGATCATCGCGCAAGTCTTTTTCGCCCTGCCTAGGCCGCTGGCAACGGACTCCGCGGCGTTGAACCCGCAGCTCGCCCACGACTGCAGTCATCCGCCATCCTCGGCCATCCAGGTGAGTCGCCAGCAAGGCCGCATATGATGCTTCTAGATTTCGCACTCCAAAAGTTGTAGCCTGTCGCCTGCGCTCAGCCTCTTTGCCTGTCCAAGGTCAGCTGGGGATTGAGCCCGCGCACAGATTGCATTCTCGGGCACCGACCTCGCAACAGCAGCAATTCCTTCGGATTGCGGCGAGGACGTCTGTCCTTTGCTCACTTCGGTTGCGTACTCAGGAGTCGAGCCGTGCCAGCACCCAGAGCCTATCCCGTTCTTGCCATGGGTCTCTTCGCCCTGAGCTTGGTGGCCTGCGGCTCTTCAGAAGAGCTCAGCAAGGACGAAGATCCCAACAAGCTGCTCATCGGAATGCGAGACGAAGGGCCCAGCGATCGCTACGAAATCGAGGACCTGCTCGTGCGTCCCTTCGACCTGAGCCGCGACAACTCGGCAGATCTCTGGAAAATCTACTCCGTCAGCAAGGAAAATGTCGACGACGACGAAGACACCGTCCGATTGCTGCGCAAAGAGGTCGACAGCAACCTCGATGGCCGCGTCGACCTGTGGTTCATCTACAATCATCAAGAACGCCTCATCCGTGAGGAGGCCGACTACGACTTCGACGGCTACGTCGACGTCATCTCCCACTTCGAGAAGGGCAGGCTGCAACAACGCGAACTCTACAAGCGCGGCTCCAGCTCGCCCTGTCAGGTCAAAAGCTACCGGGACAACACGCTCTTCAAGGTCGAAAACGACCCCAACTGTGACGGCACCGTCGAGCGCTGGGAGCTCTTCGACCAAGGCCGACTCGTGCAGGTCGGACACGACGTCGACAAAGACGGTCGCGTCGACTACTGGGACAGCTACGAGTGAACACTCAGCCTCGCGCAAGCCCTCGCTGCTTGCCGAGGTAGCCCAGGAACAACATCAGCCCCCACGCGAGCCAGCCCAGGATGTCGCCAATCACCGTGTACACCGTCCGCGTGCCCGGCATGATCGCCACGTCTTCCACCAAGGTCTCCGCGTCCTCCAGTGAGGTCTGAGACACCAGCCTGCCTGTCGCATCCACGAACGCAGTGACGCCAGTATTGGTAGAACGCACCAACCACGCTCGGTTCTCCACCGCACGCATGGTCGCCAACGCCAGGTGCAGATAGGGTTCACTGGTCTTCCCAAACCAAGCGTCGTTGGTCACGTTGATCAGCACCTGAGGTTCGAGCTGGCCAATGCGACGCGTAAACACAGGGATGATGTCCTCGTAGCAGACCATCATTCCATAACGCACGCCATCGAGCTCGAAGACCGCCGCGTGCTCGCCCGCAGTGAAGGAGCCCGCTTCGGGAATCATCTCGTAAATCCAAGGGAAAGACTCAGCCAGTGGGATCGTCTCGCCAAACAGGAGTAGATAGACTTTTTTGTAGTTCCCTCTCACACGCCCGTATTCATCGAGAAGCAAAGCAACATTGTAGAGATCGCGCTCGGCCCGCGTCGCCCGCAGCAATTCCTGGTAGCTCTTGCTCACCCCCTCCTTACTGCGAATGGTGACACTTCCAAAGAGCAGAGGTGCCGTGAAGCCGCGCTTCACCGCCAACTGGTTCCACGGCAACGTCCCCGCGCGCCGGTCAGCCCGAAAATCTGCCCGAAGCGGCTCATAGCCGGGTAGCAGAAAGGTCACGTCATCGGGCGGTACACGACGAAAAGGACAGCGCAAATAGGAGCCACTCTCTTCACCACACACAAAGGGATACGAGCCAGGACGCTCGCCATAGCCCCTGCGCTTGGCCACCCGCTCCAAGGCCTGATGCCAAGGTACGTGCATCATCGAATAGCGATGGAGCGGCTGCCCAAAGGCGGCCTCAGTCAGCCTCAGCGCCACCATCAGCCGCTCACGAAAAGCGGGCACGAAGAGGCTGTCCGCCTCGAGCATCAGCACATCCTCAGTGCGCAAGGTGCTGCCCCAGATAAAGGGGGACTGATAGCTCGACTCGGGCCAAACCAGGAGCTGCGCCCCCTTCTCCACTGCCTCCACCGAACCTTGCTGATGAAGCACAATGTTGTTGTCCAGCTTGTCGGGGTGCTCCTTCTCCCAGATCCCGATGTTCGCCTCCACCATGCCGATACGCAGCTTCGGCGCCGCCTCCATCTGGGCCTCGATCATCGAGAGCCGAATGACGCCAAAGAGCAAAGATGCCAACACCAAAGCGCTCGACACCACCACGAAGCGCTTCGGGAAAAGTGGCGCTCTGCCAGCACGCGCCGCAAGCGCGTACACGCTCAGCTCATAGAGCACGAAGTTGACCACAAAGACCTGCGCGCTAACCCCCAGCACACCCAACAACTCCGCAACTTGCACCGCAGGCAAGAAGAGATACTGGCTGTTCCCGTAATACCAGGGGAAGAGCATCGGGAAGGCAAACTCGATGGCCAAGAGCACTGGCATCCCGACCGCCCACATCGGCTGCTCGGCTAAGCGGCGCCGGACCCACTGGACGATGGCCGCAGAAATCGCAAACACCAAGCCCTGATAGGCCACCAACAAGAGACAGAGCAGCCAAGCGAGCCAGCCTGGCAAGTGACCGAAATCACGCAGCAATCCACTGAGCCAGTAGAAGCCCCCCAGGTTCGTCACGAAACCAAACAACGCGCCCCAGCCAAAAGCCTGAACAGGACGCCTGTCCCGAATCGCATACAACAACGGAATCAGCGCCACATACGCCAACGGCCAAATGTCGAAGGTCGGAAAGGCCAAAAAAACAGCGGCACCTCCACCCACGCTCAACAAGAAGCGTTGATAGAAGCGAAACTCGGAGCCAGCCGGCGCAGGGCTCGGCTCAGCCTGAGCGACTGGGCCTTCATCTGTCTCAGTTGAGCTCGCCTCTGCGGCTTCGATGGAGGACGACTCCACTGCTCCCTTGGCCCGCTTGGACGACCCCGAACGCTTGCTCATCTAGCCTCCCCTTACCCTCAGTGCCGCAGGAATCACCCAAAAACGGGCTGGCGTCGAACCCAGGCCCTCGCCGTCGACGTCCAAGCTCAAGCCTGGGCTGTGCACCTCCACACTCGCAGCACGGTGCAACACGAAATCTGACCCATCACCGTCCAAGTGACGGCCCGAATAGAGGCGGTGCTGACCTGCCAGCATCGACAGCCGTGAACGCCGACGCATGATCACCACATCGAAGAGCCCATCGTCGAGCTTGGCTGCAGGCGCAATCTGCATCCCCCCACCAAAGAAGCGACCATTGGACACCGCGACCAGCGTGTGGCGCTCGTCAAAACAGGCCTGCTGCTCACAACTGAGCGCGCAGCGCGGAAAGTCGTAGCTCAACATCGCTCGGGCAGATGCCAGGAAAAACGTGAGCTTACCGCCAAGGCGCTTGGTCGATGCGTTGACCAGCTCGACCACCTTCCCGCTCATTCCGCAACCAGCGATGTTGAGAAAAAAGCGACGCGCCGGCTGCCCGTCATGCCCCACGAAATCGATGCAACCGATGTCGATGACCCGCTCCTCTGCATCGACCAACTGCTGCAGCGCTGCATCGACATGATGCGCCAGCCCCAAGCTGCGTCGGAAATCCCCGCCCGTACCAGCAGGCACGATACCCAGGCAGGCCCGAGCATGCCCTCGCTCGTCGACGAGCCCATTGAGCACCTCGTTGTGCGTGCCATCCCCGCCGCAGGACAGAACCCACTCGAAGCCTTGCGCGACGGCTTCGCGCGCCAATCGCGTCGCGTCACCACCTGCTCGCGTAAAACCCACGTGCAAAGGACCAAACAACGCTTCCGCGCGCCGAGCAATCGAGGGCCAACGGCGCCCCAAAGCACCACCGCGCGCGTGCGGATTGACCACGAAGAAGGCGTTCATGGGGAGCTCCCTGCTGAGCGCGAAAGGTGGCGCCATCGCTCGCGAATGAGCTCGGCGAGCCGAAGCTCCTCTGCTTTCTCCTCGTCACGCGAGCCGGGACGCACCACCCAGTGACGGCCCTCAGCATACATCACGAGACGATCCTCGACCAGCGGCGTCTGCACCGCCTCCGCAAACTCGACCCGAGCGGCCAGCGCCAGCCCCATCGAGGTCTCGTTGAGACGTATCCGGACCCTCGCCCGACGTCCACGCGCATCGCCCAGCTCCCGCCAGGCGCTCTGCACCCATGCGCCGTCTGCGGCGACCTGTTCGGGCGGGTAGCCCTGCTCGATGAGCACCTCCTCGATGGCGAGTACCGCACTCGACTGGGAGGAGAGCTGAGGGTCCTGCTGCGGAAGCTGTGCCGGGCTGACGCAAGCGAACAACAGAACACCGCTCAACAGCACTGCAGCAGCGCGTCCTCGAAACCATCGCGAACGCTCGAGCAGCACCCCCAAGCCAGGCCCCCTGCGGATGGGCCGCCCTTCGCTCAGTTTCGACGGCAACGAGCGGCTGCCACGTAAGTTGAGCCGGACAGCAAACGTTGGAACTTGGGGAAATGGGCCAAGTGCCCAATCGACAAAAAGCTCTGGGCGCAGAGCGGCTGGATGAAGCGCCCCTGCAGGTTGACAGCTCAGGGCCTTCGAATCATGCTTGGACGTTGGGCGCGGCAGCGCGGCGAGGTGCTCGCAACGAGCCGAGGACATGGGGGAACAGGCCAAGTGCCCCATCCACAAGAACTTGAGGGAACAGGCCATGCGTCCAATCGACAAGAACTCGCTGAGATGAACAGGGCAACAGCGCACCACGTCGAAGCGCTGGGCCAAGGAGCCGTGGCCACCAAAGGGATACTGAGCGTTGAGCATGATACCAAAGGGAGAGAAAGGGATGCGAGGATTCTTGTCGATGCGCTGGCCATCCTTCCCCATCGAAGGCGCGATAGGGTCCAAATGCCAATGGCTGGGAACGCTGGCGCTCTCGCTCGCGCTGCTCCTCAACGTGCCGGGTTGTGAACTCAGCCCTAGCACGCCCATCGATCCCAACGCGCTCACCGCCAGTCCCGAAGAGGTCATCGCCAACGCCCGGCAACTTGTCAAGCAGGATCGCCTGGCCGAAGCAACAGCCCTGCTCGATGAACACATCTCCGCCAATCCCAACGACGCCGTCGCCCTCTCACTGCGTGGCATCGTCCGAATGCGTGAGG
This sequence comes from Myxococcota bacterium, assembly GCA_034002465.1. Taxonomy (GTDB): domain Bacteria; phylum Myxococcota_A; class Bradymonadia; order UBA4248; family JAVFAO01; genus JAVFAO01. Next base: position 25,026 of record JAVFAO010000007.1, on the reverse strand, counting down.
GCAAGATCTACCCCGCTGTCAAGGACCTCAGCGCCTCGGCGCAGATAGCCCCCAATGCCGACGTCTATTTCAACCTCGGAAATGTCATGCAGCAGGGCGGCTTCTTCGATCGCGCCGAGACAGCCTACCGAACCGCATTGGAATACTCCCCGCAAGACCCGGAAATCCTCGCCAACCTCGCCTCGAACCTGGTCCTCATGGACCGCTCCTCTGAAGCCATCTCGCTCCTCGAGCGCGTCATCAGCGCTCGGCCCAACGATCCCCTGGCTCACACCTTGATGGGCATGGCCTACCACCGCTTGCAACAGTGGTCCGAGGCCGAAAACAAATTCCTCGAGGCGCTTCGCTTGGCCCCTGATTACTATCAAGCAGCCTTCAACCTTGCCAAGACCTACGAGGCCCAGGGCAAGGATCAGCTAGCCGGACAACAATACAAACGATACCTCGAGCTGCGACCCAACGCTCCCGACCGGGGCAAGATTCAAGACAGAATCAACCAATACCTCGGTGTGGGCGTCTTATGAGCCCACACCCTCGCGCCCTACTGGCCTTGCTTCTGTGCGCGCTCCTGTGGGCCTGCCAAGAGGAAGCGCCGGTACAGACCGCTCCCCCGGACCCCTTGGCCAGCGCTCGAGCTGCCATCGAAGCGCGAGACTGGGACGAAGCCCTGGCTTTCGCTGAGTTGGCTTTGTCTGAAGGATTCGAGGAGGCCCGTGAGCTGGTCAATACCGCCCGAACCGAGAAAAACGCCTACGAGACCCTGAAAAATGCCACCGCACTGATCGACGCCGAACAGTACGACAAGGCCTACGTCAAGCTCGACGCCATCCCTCTCAACAGCGTCTACAGCAGCCGCGCCTCTGCCCAAGCTCGACTCATCCGTCATGCCGTCGCCTTGCCCGAAGCCGTACGACGACGCGGTGACGCCATCATGCGGCGAATTCCCATCGGCTCGTTTCGCCAAGGCATCGACTCCCGTGAGAGCAAGCAGACCCTGCAACTCTGCGAAAAGCATGGCGTCGCCTGCAAAGCCGAGAACTACACCCGCGAGATGCCTGCCCGCTGGGTCGAGCTGTCTTCGTATTACATCGACGAGCAAGAGGTCTCACAACGCTCCTACGCCACCTGCGTCGAGCAAGGCGGCTGCGCCCCTGTCGACTGGCAAAACTGCGGTGTCTTGGAGCCCGACCTGCCAGCATTTCGTGCTGACAAGCTCCCTCAAGTCTGCGTCAACTGGGAAGAGGCCAAGCGCTACTGTGAGTGGGCTGCGGTGCGCCTCCCTACCGAAGCCGAGTGGGAGAAAGCCGCCGGAGGACCCAAGCACAGGCGCTTCCCCTGGGGTGAGGGCTTCGATGCGACCCTGGTCAACGGCTACGACGCCAAGGGAAAAGTCGACGGCTACGACACCCTCGCCCCCTGCGCTTCTTTCCCCGCAGGCGGCTATGGCCTCTACGACATGTCAGGCAACGCCTACGAGTGGGTGAGCGATTTCTACGATGGCGCCTATTACCAAGACGCCCCTCGTGTCGACCCCACGGGTCCTGAGCAGGGTGAGAGCCGCGTCATCCGAGGTGGTGCCTACGACCGCGCCGCCGACATGTTGCGCGTGCAGCACCGCAATCGCATGCTCCATGAGCTCCGCGACAAAACGGTGGGCTTCCGCTGCGCCGTGGGCGCCGAATCGCTACCCACGATCTACGTTCCACCAGATGGACTGTCTCTGCCTCCGGACACCCCTGCTGAGCCCGAAGCGCCGCCCCCTTCGTTGGGAGAGATCCCGGCCGACGGCGTCCTGGGTTGATGAAATGATCATCGAATACAAGCAAGTCGGGCCCTTTGGCGAGAACACGTACCTGCTCGCCTGCTCGCAAACCGCTCAGGCAGCCCTCGTCGATCCTGGTGGGGATGAGGCTTGGGTGCAATCTCAACTTCAAGCCCATGGACTCGAACTGCGCTATTTCATGCTCACCCATGGACACCTCGACCATGTCGGAGGACTGAGCGCGGCAGTCCGAAAATGGCCCGCTGCCCGAATCGTGATGCACCCAGCAGAGCAACCCGTCTATGACTCGGTTCCGATGCAGTCCGCCATGTTTGGTCTTCGCATGGAGCCGCCTCCAACGCTGAGCGAAGCAAAGAACGCGCGCTTCGTCCGTGACGGAGAGCTGCTCGAGCTCGGGGCGCTGCGCTTCGAGGTCCTACATGTGCCTGGCCATAGCCCTGGCCACGTGGTCTATCTCGAGCAACAGCATGGCGTCCTCTTCAGCGGCGACCTGCTCTTCGCCGGCTCGGTGGGGCGAACCGATTTGCCAGGTGGGGACGCCGCCCAGATGCGCCAATCCCTCGCCAGGGTCTGCTCCCTCTCACCCACCCTGCGGGTCCTCTCGGGGCATGGTCCCGAAACCACCCTGGGCGAAGAGCTGGCAAGCAACCCCTTTCTGCGCCACCTCTGAGCGGCCAAGCGCCCAATCGATACGAAAAAGAGAAGGGATTCCAAAGGGCTAGCCCTTTGGCGGGGTGTGGGGCAGCGCCCCACCAAGCCAATCGACAAAAAGTTGGGGGAACAGGCAAAGCGCCCCATCGACAAAAAGCTGGGGGAACAGGCAAAGCGCCCCATCGACAAAAAGTGGTCGTATTGAGGCTCTTACGCGTTCCTCCTCAGCCCAGCGGCGCTGAGCAAGACAGGCGCAAGCCACCAGAGCGCGATGCGTGCATCCCGGTTCAGCCCCTGCACGTGGCAAGAAGCCTCGCTGCTGCGCGTTGGATCCTCTGTCGCTGCGCTCTGGGGCGGCTCCGAGGAGCCGAGCGCGCAGTCCGCTTCGAGCGACTTGGGCTCAGCTGCCAAGGGCTTGGGCACATCTGACGAGGGCTCGGGCTCCGCTGCAGACTCGAGACTCTGCGCCGTGTCGGGCTCCATCACAGGCTCCAAGGCGAAACGCACCGCATCACAGCGCTTCGCGCCCCTTTGCTCCCCATCAGCCACGCATTCGCCGTCGAAAATGCAAGAAAGCGCTTGCATCCCCGGCTGCACGCAGCGCCCAGCTCGCGCCTCGCAGAGCGTGGCGGCAGCACACATCGACGGCTCGGCGCAAAGCGAGCGGTCCATGGCCGGCAGCTCAAGCGACTCGAAAACAAAGTCCACACGCTTGCGCTGTCCCGCTTTCAGCTTCACGGTCTGACGCAGCTCCTGCTCGCCCACACGAGCGACCACGGTATAGCGGCCTGGCGCCTCGAGCATGCGCTCGTAGCGCCCATCGCTGCAGCGCGTCATCCAGCGCTCACCCAGCGAGAGCTGTTGTTCCTCGAGAGAGATCTGTGCAAGGACGGGATTCCCTGACTCATCCTTCACATTTCCGTATACAGAAGGCCCCTCCACGATGCGCGCGAAGAGGCCCTGCCAGGTACACCGATTGAGCACCACACTCTCCCTTCTCCTATCGCCGCTGGGGTTATGCAAGACCCCCTCGACGAGCAGCGCAACCGTGCCGTGCGCAGCCCGTAGCCAGTCCTGGTCGACGCCATCCACGGAATACAAGTTCCGACGCACCTTGTAGTGCTTGCCCTTGACCTGCTCTGGGCACTGCGCAGCAATCTCCTCGGCCACCGTCCACGCCTCGTTGGGCTCTGGGTTGGGCGTGTCGTCGATGGTGTAAGGCACCAAGATCGCGCTCGCCATGGTGTGGTAGGAGATCGACGCCACGAAATGGCGAGCATCGGCGAGGCGCATCATCGCTTGGGTCTCGGGCTCGCTCCCAGCAAACGGCCCGCGATACCAGACGTGGCGGGAACTGGAGTTGCTGGTCTTCTCTCCCCCCGTATTCCATCGAAAAGGATAGTTGCGGTTCAGATCGACCCCCGAGAGGCTATCGAACACCAGCGAAGTGAACGTATCATCTCGACATTCAGGGGGAATTTCTGCCGTCGAGAGCTTGGTGTTGGGGGAACAGGCAAAGCGCCCAATCGACAAGAAGCTGTCGCGCCCGTTCTTTCGGCCCGAGTAGATGCTGTGCTGCATGAAATTGAGGTTTCCGTCGGGGTTGACCAGGGGCACGGCCCAGATCTCCAAACCCTTCATCCACCTCGAAACCTGCTCCAGCCCCTCGGGGTTCTCGAGCAGCTGCTGTACGGCGTCGAGCACGAAGAGGCTGGTCAAGAGCTCGAGGCCGTGATGGCCCCCATTGAGCAAAACCGCGGGCCTGTCCTCATCGTCAGGCTCGGAGCTGAGCTTGAGCGCCCAGATCGGCGCCCCTCGATGACTACGACCAAGCTCCACGAGCCGCGTCTGCTCGGGATAGCGCCGAGCGTAGTCTCGAAGGACCAACTCGATCATCTCCGCATCCAGATAGCTGGCGTCGAGGCTCACCGCGCTCCCCTCCTCGAGACTACGCCGCTTCGCCTCGCGATAATCGGCGTTCGTATGCCAATAACTGGACTCGGCCTCAATGCTTTGCGCCCGAATCCCCGCCCTCGCGATGAGCTCCGCGTCGCGTCGAGAAGCCTGCACCAAGGTCGCCTCGCCGAGCTCCTGAATAACCGACCACTTAGCATGTTTCGGAATACGATCGAGATCCTCTCGACCCAAACGCAGATAGCGCTCCGGCCCCACCACCTCCGGTTCGATGAGATGGGCTGTACTCGCCCGGGCAACACTCAGCAAGGTCAACGCAGTCTCTGCGTCCTGCTTCTTGAACGCCCGCAATCCCACGCGCCCGCCTGTATACTGACTGTCGCTGACGACCAGGCTCCCCAAGGGCTTCAGCTTCTCGCCATCGTAGAGCTGCGCCGTCATGAACGGACCGACGAACCACAAGACCAGCTCGATGCTGTCGAGCTTCGAGAGCTTCGAGAGCTTCAGCTCATCGTCGAGCTGCCGCATCACCCCGCGATCCCAGCGCACGAAGGAGACCGTGTCTTTGGCGATGTCGAGCGCGTAGCCATCGAGCAGGGCATAGTCGATGGGGTCGCCTTGAACCCGAAACAACAGACTGCCGTCCATGCGCTTGCCAAGCTCGAAGCGCGCGCGCACGAAGCCATCATTGAAGCTCGCGTCGGCATCGATGGGGAACCAGTAGGCCTGCCCGTCTCCTGCCGCCTCCAGCAGGCGCAGCCGATCGCCGTCACTCGCCCAACTCCCATGGGTGTCGGCCTGGGGCAGCACAGAGGGACCGAAGAGCACCTTCTCGGCAGGCTCGATGGCGGGGATGGCGAGTGGCTCAGCGCTGAACAGCAAAGCGACCCCCACGAAACCGAGCCAAGTGATCAAGCGACGCGAGCCTTCCATAGCCTACACTCCCAAGCCAAGGCCGGTGCCGCGCAAACGAAGGTCGCCCTGTCGGCGGGTCCAAGCCCGACGGTCGAGGTATTCGACCAGAGGGATCAAGTGTTTGCGGGTCAGGCCGGTGAGGTCCTTGAGCTGCGCCATGTTGAGCTCGCTCTCTTGCTCGAAGTGGGCGAGCAATTGCTGATGCAACACGAGCAAGGCGCTCTGGGCGAGCACGAAATCGGGCTTGGCTCGGATGAGCTTCCCCGCGTCGAAGAGTCGTTTGGCGCTCGCCTTGATCGCGCTTGGCTCGCGCCGCAACACCTTGTCCAAGCTCTCGACGGCAAAACCCGCCAATCCGGCGGATTCGAACGCCGCAAGCAGCTTGGCGTCGAGCTCGTCGTCGCGAGGGGGCATGAAGCTCGAGAGGTGCAGGAACTCACCATTGCGACGGATGGCCCCCTCTCTCAGCCAGTGACCAAGCACACTCTCGAAGAGCCTGGGCTCGAGCTCCGAGAAGTGGCGGGATCGAATCAGCTCTTTCGACAAACCCAGCTCGAGTGGAGCGCTCTGATGGTGCGCTGCGAGCTCATCGCAGAGCGCCTGTCCACGCTCGGCCAAGGCCACCGCAGAGAAGCGCAAGGCTGGAAAGTCGTCGAGAGACAACAGCTCTGCGCGCTTCTCCAGCACCTGCAATGCGCGCTGCACCGCTTCGGTGGAGAAAGGGAGCAGAGCGCTGAGCCTGTCTCGCTCCACGCCGCGCACGCCCGCATCTTTCGCCCGAAAGGCCAAGGCGGCCTCGGCGTCGTTGCCAGCGAATGCACGCAGTCGCGAGAGGTGGTGCGCGTAGTACTTGCGGCGAAAACGCGGCGCCAGCGGGTCGAGAACCCTCCCGCCAGCCACGGTCTGCCCATGCTTTCCAAGCTTCTCGAAACCACGCAGCACGAAGCGGTCACCAGCGAGCACCGTGCAAGGGCTCTCACATCTGAGCTGAACCAAACCCGTCTCGCCGGGAAGCAGGAGCTCCCCCTCGAGCAACACGACCCTGGCCGGCAGGTACTGCGTCAGCGTGTGCAAAAGCACCGAAGCGCGATCGGCGAGCCCGTTCTCGACGTGCTCGAGCACCGTCAGCTCGGCGTCGAAGCAGAGGCTCTCGCGCAGCTGGCCTGGGAGGCTGACGAGCTGCCCGCGGTGTACCTCGTCTTTGCTCAGCCCCTGAAGATTGATGGCGACACGGGTTCCGGGCCCCACCCGTTCGACGTCTTCACCATGGACGCTGAGCTTTCGGATACGGGTCTTGGCGCGGGGCTCGGGCACCAGCTCGAGCTCGTCGCCCAGCTTCAGGCTTCCACCGAGCAGCGTCCCGGTGACCACGGTGCCAAAGCCCTTCATGCTGAAGACGCGGTCGATGGGCAAGCGCGGGAGGAGCTCCTGACGCCGCTTGCGCTGGCGAAAGGCCTGGAGCTCGAGCAAAAGCTGCGCCCGCACCAGCTCAGTGCTCTGGGGCTGCATCGCCGAGAAGGGGATGATGGGGCTCTCGCCCAGAAAACTCGAGGAGAGCTCTGCACGAAGCTCGTCTTCGACGAGCATCAGCCAGTCCTCATCGACGAGGTCGGTCTTGGTGAGCACCACGAAGCCGCGCCGCACGCCCATGAGCTGACAGATCTCGAGGTGCTCTCGGGTTTGCGGCATCACGCCCTCGTCAGCGGCGATGATCATCATCACCACGTCGATACCCGCCGCACCCGCCACCATGTGCCTGACGAAGCGCTCGTGCCCAGGCACGTCGACAACCCCGATGCGCTCCCCATCGAGCTCGAAGTGCGCAAACCCGAGTTCGATGGTAATGCCGCGTTCTTGCTCTTCTTTGAGGCGATCGGTGTTGATGCCGGTGAGAGCCCGGACCAGGCTGGTCTTGCCGTGGTCGATGTGTCCCGCCGTTCCTAAGATCATGCCATCCTCCCTGGCAGCGCTCCCTATGCGCGCTCCTCTGTCGCTGCACTGTGCAGTGTCGCAGATTCTGCGCAGCGTCAAGGGAGCGCCTGTCGAGCAGAGCAGCAGTTTGCACGGATTTCTTGTCGATTGGGCGCTTGGCCTGTTCCCACCACTTAGCGAGGGCGAGCGCAGACGCCGAACGCGCTGGTCGAGCTGTACCCCCTGCGCACATCGACGCCAGAACACCACAAGCGTTGAGCCCGCACGCGTAGGAACGGCCAAGGCATGGCAACCTGGACCCGACGGCATGTGTCGTGCAACACGCATCGCTCGAGGCTTGCGTCGGATTCGACGTGAGGCTCTGCTCATTGGGCGCTGCCGCCCTCTCCGCCGATGCGCTGGCGAGGGCTGCAGGGCCAGGCTTGACGTGGCTCGGACGGCGCATCAGACTGTGCGCAAAGCCTCGTGAATCGGGGCAAGTTGGGCGACGTCACAGTTCGTCGAGTCTGCATCGGACTCGCTGATGGTCCGTCTCCCCAACTCTTCTCCTTGGAGCCAGCATGAACGCGCCACGCTCAATTATCTTGCTTCTCCCCGCAGTTCTGTCTTTCGGGGGTTGTGAGCTGCTCAACGGCATGTCCAACAACTCGAGCTGCACAGAGCACTCGGCCAGCTTCGATGGCGTCGTCGCCGTCGAAGGTCAACTCGCCCAGGCCTCGGAGGTGCCTCAAATCGAGCCCTACCCCATGGCCATGGTGCTCAGCCAAGATGCAGTCAACAAGCTCTTTGCAGCGGTCGCGAGCGCAGAGATTCCAGACATCGTGCTCGAGGACAACTCCTTGGTGCCCGTCAAACTGACGCTCTCCCCCGCACTTCCGCTGATTCAGGTTGGCGGCGAGGGGCTGTGTGTCTCGTGCTTGCTGACTGAGGTCGGCTTTGGCATCGGTGTGGAGGTCGCAGGCGTGGGCGCCTCGGGTGCGGGCGCGGGGCGCTTCCAGTTCCCCCTCTTCATGGACCCGCAGGGACTCGAGAACACCGCCGTGATGGCTCAGTTCGGCCAGTCGACGCTGCTCTCGGTGAACCTGACTGTCGATGGTCTCTCCGATTCCATCATGGACGTGATCGAACCCATGGTGGCGAACGCGGTGACAGGCTTGATTCGCAATCAGTATGGAGACACCAAGCTCTTCGACATCAAGGCCTGGGAGATTGGTGATGGCGACGTGAAGCTGGTGGGCCAAGGGCCCCACATCGACGCGGGCCAACGCACCATCGTCATTGGGATGCAATCGAACTTGGTGCGGCCAACCGGCGCCTCCATCGCTTGGAACCCTTCGCTCCCCGAAGGTGCCGATGTGGGCTTGCAGTTCCACCCCGAGCTCATCTCCTCGATGATCGGACGCATGATGCACGAAGGGCACATTCCGCGCTCCTACGACGCCGCAGGAAAAACCAGTGTGGCAGGCGAGCATCAAGTCACGCTGAGCTCGATGTCGGCCACCGACAACGACTTGCTTCGCTCCAGCTTCCGGCTGTGGCGCACTGGGGGCGGCTTCTGCGGTTTTGCGGATCTGCAAGCGGACCTTGGGCTGAGCATCTCTGACCGTCAGCTCAGCTTCCAAGTGCAGAACGTCCTGGTCACCGACAGCGCTGGCGCTGGCGACCTGCTGCAGCTGGGCAGCGATTGGTTGGGCAGCGATTTCCTCTCGAACCTCATCAATTATTCTCAGCTCACGGTGAATTACAACGAGCTCGCGATCCCTGGAAACAAGAAAGCCGACATGTCCGCGGAATCCTTCCGTCTCTCCTTGGATGCGCAAGGGCTCTCGCTGTTCCTGAACATTGACGCCATCATCGACGCGGACGGATAGGCGGCATTCTGTTCGAAACCGTTTGCCCTGACTCTGTTGGGAACTGCTCGACAACACGGGCGAAACAGCCATTGTCGCCAGCACGAAGTCTTAGCCATGAGGCCAAGACTCGCTGTGAAGCAAGCCCGAAGGGTGCGTACCAGGGCTGGCAGGCAACAGGCCGGGAAACCGGTCGATCGCTCAATCAATAATAAATCCAGCCGCTTAGGTTGCACTCGCCGATGTCTTGGTTTCGCTCTCTCTTCAATTCTCAGCTCAAACGCGCAGAAAAGCTGCTTGCTGCCGGAGAGCTCGAAGGTGCTGCAAAAACCTTTGCCGCTGCGGGAGAGCTCGAACGCTCTTTCGAGCTTCGGCTACAGCTCGCTCGAGCTCAAACCGAGCTCCCCCGTCGCTCGACGCTACTCGAAGCGTTGCTCGCCGATGCCACTGCGCATTCGCTACCAGAGTACGCGGAACAAGCCCAACGAAGCCTGCTCGACACGCTGCTCGGCGAGCTGAACAAGCGCAGCTACTTCGATCGTCAGGACAAGCAGCACGCAGAGCGTGCTGCCGAGCTCCACGAGGCACTCGGAGAATTTGAGAAGGCCGGTGAGCTGTATGAAAAGATAGGCTTCTCTCAGAAAGCCAGCGACGCCTACGTTCGCGCGGGTCAGGTCGACAAACTCGATGCCCTGCACTTTGACCAGAACCTCGAAGCACAAAGCCGAGACCGCCTTCGTGAAGCGCTGCGTGCCTTCGAGTGGGGCAAACAGAGCGGGGCCTTTCTGGACGCGGCCGAGGCGCTCGAGGAGGCGTTGCGTGTGGCGCCCAATGCCCTTCAGGTGCTCGAGCTGCAGCGTGCCTTCATGGCCCGCATGCCGCAGGCTGCTCGTCTGCATTTGCATACGGCAGAGGGTGAGCGAGTGCTGCTCATCGGGAGTGAAGAGGCAAGCTTGGGGCGCTCGAAGGAAGCGGAGATCTGCATCGCTGGCCTGGGCATGAGCCGCCGACACATTCGCTTCTATCGACAGGACGGACACTGGCATCTTGAGAATACATCTACCCGCGTCTTGCGCCTCAATGGAGACGTCATCCCCGAGCGCTGCGCGATACCTGACGAAGCGCGCTTGGAACTCAGCGAGGCCATCGCCGTGCGTCTGCGAATCGCTGAGGACGCGCTGGTGATTTCTGCAGAGGCAATGGCTCAGCACTTCGTACTCGGGCTGCGCTTCGCTGGTCCACCTCTTGGTTTTTCGGTCAGGATGGAGCGAGCATACTGGCATCTCGAGGCGGGTCACGAGCTTGACGACGAGGCCGTCCATGCCCCAACACTGATCCGCTTGGGCTCGACCATCAGCCGCGCTGGGGGGCTGCTCGCTCGGTCCCTCGCGAAGGACGAGTTGTCATGGGATTGAAGCAGTTCTTGGCGAGCCTCTTCTCGACCCCGTCCAAGTCTGAAGCTGAGCCTGCAGCGGCAGGGAACAGCGCAGAGCAGGGTGACGCCAGCCAGCGGAGCGAACACCACGAAAGCGGCTCAGACCCCCAGGCGCTCTTGCGTCCGCTCTTGGACGCCCAGAGCAAAGGGACTCTCGACGCGCTGCGCGCAATGCTGGCCGAGGTCTTCGAGGAGCCGCAGTTTCGCGCCTCCTTCGACCGTCTTTGCAGCGAAGATCCCCGCGCCGCGCTCAACTTGCTGCGCCGATACGAGGATACGCTCGGAGAGCAGCCCGTCATTCTGGAACACCAAGCGAAACTTTACGACTCTACCCGCGACGACGAGGCAGCCCGCGCCGTTCTTCTGCGGCTTTCGACCTTCTCTGAACACGAAGCAGGAGCCTGGGAGCGGCTCGCCCGCATCGCCGAACGAAGCGGCGACGGCGAGCAGGCCCGTGACTATTTCGAGAGAGCGCTGCTCTTGAATTGGGGAAAGGCTGAGTTGCTGCAGGCCTGTGAACGCTTGGCGCCGGAGCGCGTCGCGCTGCCCCCGTCGCTGACGCTGCTCGCCCATCAGCCGCCGGCTGGCTACACGCTCTTACATCGGCTGGGTCGCGGCGCCTATGGAACCGTATACAAAGCCGTTGAGCAAGCGCTGGACCGGCCGGTGGCGATCAAGTTTTTGCACGAGCATCTGCGTCGTCGGCCCGAGGCAGAGCAAAGTTTTCTGTCGGAAGCCCGAACGCTGGCTCGCTTCTCTCACCCGAGCATCCTGGCCATCTACGACATCTTTCCCCAGCACGGTGCGCTCGTGATGGAATACATCCCCGAGGGCAGCCTCGCGTCGAGGATGGAGAATGGCCCGCTTGCCCCCCAGGCTGCACTGAGCTGTGCCTCGGCGGTATGTCTGGCGCTCGACGTCTTGCACCAAGAAGGCATCGCACATGGCGATGTGAAACCCGAGAACGTGCTCTTCCGCTCGCAGCGCGAGGTGGTGTTGGCTGATTTTGGGCTCAGTGACACCGAGCCCACGCTGGGCACAGCCGCCTATCTTCCTCGTGACGCCCACAGCTTTTCGGCAGTTGCCTGTGATATTCACGCGGTTGGGCTGATGCTGCAAGAGATGTTGAGTGGCGTTCGGGTCTTTCATGTGACCGACCGGGGCGCCTGGATACGCTCGGCGATGGAGCGCTTTCCCGAGTCGTTACAGAGAGATGTATCGCAGCTCTTCGATGCCTTGAGCGGTGGTGATGAGGGCAAGCTCCCTTCGTCTGCGATGCAAGCGGCGCTCTTGCTGAGCACGCTCCGCTCCAGGCTGCCCGCCGACGACGAGCTCAGCACAGCAGTCAAGCTGCGATGACTGGGAGCAGCGACAAGACAGGACTTCCAAAGGACAGCGCCCAATGACGAGCTTGGGGAAGAGCCCTGCATTCGTATTCCATTTCCCTTCAGTCTGTCAGGCAACTCCGCACTTCATCTGTGCGCGCTCGGCGCTCGCGGTGTTCAGAGGAACTACCTTTGACTCGGCATAGTCGCTGCTCAGGCCTGCCTTTGCGCCCTCTCGCCCGACGAGGGAGAGGCGGCGGTAGATGAGGTTGGGGGCAAAGACCGAGCTCACACGCCCAACTCGACTCAAGCCCTGGGCGTAGTTGGGACGCAGACCATGGCGCAGGCTGCGGCGCAGCATCTCGGTCATGGTGTAGATCTCCGCCGTCATCCAGCGGTAGCCCTCTTCCAGCTCGAAAGGAGACATGCGCCGTGGTCGGAAGCTGACGTGCGTGATGTCGTACTTCGACCAGTCTTGGTGTAGAATACGGTTCTCGCGCTTCATCTGGCGATGCAAGGCGGTGCCGGGGAATGGCGTGAGGATGCTGATCTGGGGAATGTCGACGTAGGACTTGATGAATTCGACGGTGGGCTCGAAGACGTCCACGGTATCTTCGTCCAGCCCAGTGATGAAGCACCCGATGATGCTGATGCCAAAGCGGTGCAGCGTCTCGATGTGACGCACGTAGGTGGCGACGTCATTGCCGACCTTGCCCACGGAGCCAAGATTCTTCTGCTGCACCGTCTCGAGCCCGACGAGCAACGAAAGGCAACCGGAGCGAGCCATCAGCTCGACGAGCTCGGGGTCCTCGGAGACGTTGATCTCACCTTGCCCCGTCCAGTGGATGGAGAGCGGCACGAGCGCCTCGAAGAGCGAGCGCGCGTAGGCTGTGTTCCGCACTCCTCGGCGGTGATCGGTGTCGGAGACGATGTTGTTGTCAGTGAAGAAGACCGTCTTCTGCGGGGTCAGGATACCCTGGTCCTTGAGCCATTTGATTTCGTCGACGATCTCTTGCACCGGACGATGGCGACGCTTGACACCCTGGTAGCGGGTGGTGGAGCAGAAGCTGCAGGCGTTGCGACAGCCGCGGCTGGTCTGGACGGGCACCACCCAGGGGCAGTAGTCGGCAACATTGGCGTTGCGCCACGCAGGGTTGGCCAAGCCGTCGAGGGCGTTGGCGTGACCACCACGGTAGCGGCGTGCAAGCCCGTCGCCAGCGTCAAAGTCGCTGAGCAGTTGGGTTATCACTCCCTCAGCCTCGCCAATGACCAGGCTCGTCGCGTGCGCTTGTGCCTCCTCGGGCAGCGTGGAGACGTGAATACCGCCCAAGACCACCGGAATGCCCTTGGCCAAGAGGCGATCAGCAACACGGTACATGCCCAGAACCGCGCTCGTTCCGCCAGTGAGCCAGACCATGTCCATGTCGTCGAGGACGAGCTTGTGCTCTTGCTCGTCGAAGAGCAGAAACTCATGAGAGCGCTCGAAGTCTCGGTTGTATTGCTCGCCCAACGCGGCGAGATAGGGCAGCGTGAGCTGGGGCATGAAGGACTGGCCTGCAGTGGAATCGAGGTGTTGCAAAAAATCTCGTCCGCCAAGCGCCTTGAGCATCATCCGCCCGAGACGGGGCATACGCCACTCGAGGTCGCCAGCGCAACGTACCTTCACGATTGCAATGCGTGCCATTGTTCAACTCCTTGTCACGGCCTGCTTCCTTGGCGGCCGGGTGGTGGATGAGTCAGCCACTCTCGCAGGGCATGCAGCCCCCGATGAGCGGCTCGAGCGATAGGCCCATCCCACAAGCTAGCGTGCACTTGTCACGAAGCTGTCACGGCAGCGGAAAAAGCTAAGAACGACAAAAAAGTGATGAGGATCGAAGCGTTGAAGGCTCCCCTCAATGGGCGAGCGAGCTGCCTTTGGCGGGGTCCGTCTTTCGCGCCGGCTGCGTTCTGTACAGGCCGCCCGATGCCTGCTAATGGATGCTGAAGTCGCCGTATCCTCGCGTGTCATGGCTTCTCATGGCTGGTCATGAACCGAACGAGGACGGAGCTGCATCGACGCGCTCAGGCAGCCCCGGTTGGCGATGATGTCGACTCTCTCTCCGAGTGAGGCCCCGAGCATGGCCGAGAAGCAGCAGACAGAGACCCCCTCCGAGCGCTCGCAAGTCGACCTCGGCAATTACGAGATCATCCGCAACCGCCTGTTGGCCCAGTCTCGCGAGCTCTCGTCGCGAGCCGAAGCGCTCAACAGCAAGCGCAAGAGCAGCTTTGGCGGTATCGAGATGAGCGTCATCGGGAACGGAAGCGAACGGGTCCGCACCGATCACAACTGCGTACCGCGTGACATGGTCAATGTCTCGGGTCGGCTGCTCTTCGGCTACAACGTCTACATGGGCCTGAAGAGTGAAATCTCGCTCAGCGACATCTTCAGCCTGCATGACTTCAACGCAGTGGAGAGCGGCTTCGAGCTACCCGCTGTGGAGCTCTCGAGCAACCCGACGTTCCTCACCGACGAGCGCTTTCTACGGGCCTTCACGGAACTGCGCACCTACTACAAAGACTCCACGCTGCAGCAGCTTCGGGTCAACGAATCGCGCCTGCTCGCCATTTTTCAAACAGGGACGCTGAGTACGGACGTCAAGGTCTTTCGCTGGAAGTTCGACGACCACGGCCAGGCAGTCTACGACGATGAAGGCAGTCTGCGCGACCACAGCTTCCCGCCCTCGCATGACTTCGAGTGGATTCAGACCACCGCCGAGCAGCATGTCCGCGGCCGCCATCCACACATCAACATCCTCGACGAGGTCTTCGTGGAGACCGTCGGAGGAGACCTCACCATCAAGGTCGAGGACAACACAGACTCTGGCGAGGGCATCTACGCGGAGCCCGTAGACGACGCCAACCAGTCGCTTGACGATGGCAGCTTCTTCTACGCCAAGGTCGGCACCCTGATCCTCCTCAAGATCACCCCGTACCGCGAGCAGAAGCCGCGCTATTTCGTATTCAATACCCGCCGAAAAGAGGCCGTTCGCCTCGACCAGATCGGGCTTGCCTGCGTGCAGCTTCCCGAAGACCACGGCGTCGTCTTCCCAGGCGGATACTATCTGCAAACCGGCGACTACAAAGTATTCGAAAACAAGGTCGCCGACCTGATCTTCAAGAGAGCCATCCGCGCCCCCAACGGCGAAGATGTCCTCTACGTATTCTATTCCCTCACCGAGGGTGTCTACGTCCTCTACCCCTACAACCTCGTCCGCAAAGAGGTCGCCAACCCCATCTACTGCAATGGTTTCAGCCTCTTCGACGACGGCCGCCTGGCCGTATTCCGCGCATCTCGCGAGCCCTCGCGCGTGCACCCTATCCAGATCTGGCAAACTCCCTTTGTGTCGGCCGAATTCGCTGCGACCAGCAGCACCGACGGAAGCGCGCTCTCGAAAATCGGCAACGCCGACCTGGTGCGCGGCATCTCAGACTGCTTCACCGTCTCGCGACTGGTCGAGGGCGCCGAACCCACCCGCAAGATCTTCGAAGACCTCATCAGCACCACTCAGCGCATCGTCGACGCCTACTTCTGGCTCGGACAAAAGGACGCAGGCGACCTGCGCAGCGTCCTGCTCGAAATCCGCCAGACCGCCGAGCTCATCATCGATGAATTCGAGAAAGTCCAGGTCCTCAAACGCGCCGCCAAGGACGCCCTCGACAAGGCCAAGGAAAAACAACGAGAACTGCTGCGCGGCCTGATGCCAGAAAAGTGGGAACGCATCGAACGCTTCCTCGACTCCATGAGCGAGCTGCGCAACCAGCGCGGTCACCTCATCAGCCTCAAAGAAATGCGCTACGCCGAGCTCGCCGCCATCGACGCCCTCGAAAAGGAGACCGTCGACCGCTTCGACCTCGTCGGTGCCGCCTGCGTCAAGTTTCTCCTCGCCGGGCAAGCCTTTGCCCCGCTCGTCGCCGACCTCGACAAGATCCTCGAGGAGCTCGACAAACTCGACAAAGCCGTGCGCATCAACCCCCTCGTCGAGCGCCTCGACAAGCTCGCCGTGGGCTTGAACATGCTCGTCGAGGTGGTCGGCTCACTCCAGGTGGAAGACACCACTCAGCGCACCCAGATCCTCGAGCAAGTCTCCGAAATCTTTAGTCATCTCAACCGCGTTCGGGCCACCGTCCAGGGCCGCCGCAAAACGCTGATGACCCACGAGGGCAAGGCCGACTTCATCGCCCAGTTCAAGCTCTTCGGCCAGGCCGTCTCCAGCAGCCTCTCCCTCTGTGACACCCCCGAGAAGTGCGACGAAGAACTCTCCAGGGTGATGGTGCAGCTCGAAGACCTCGAGGGACGGTTCAGCGAATTCGATGACTTCCTTGGTGAACTCGCCACCAAGCGCGACGAGGTCTACGAAGCCTTCGGGGGACGCAAACAGGTCCTCGTCGACGAGCGAAACCGCCGCATCCAAAACCTGATGAGCGCTGGCGAGCGCATTCTCCAGGGCGTCGCACGACGCTCCATCAAGTTCAAAAACGAGGATGAGCTCAACGCCTACTTTGCCTCGGATCCCATGATCCACAAGCTGCGCCAGCTGCAAGAGCAGCTCGGCGCCCTCGGCGACGCGGTCAAGGCCGATGAGCTCAGCGCCCGCCTCAAAGGCGCCCGCCAAGACGGACTGCGCGCTCTGCGCGACCGCTCCGAGCTCTTCGAAGAAGGCGAAGCCATCATCAAGCTCGGACAACACCGCTTCTCGGTCAACACCCAGCCGCTCGACCTCACCATGGTCCTGCGCGAGGTCGAAGGCACGCCACAAATGTGCCTCGCCCTCACCGGCACCGACTACTACCACGTCGTCGAAGACCAGAGCTTCCTCCAAACCCAGCGCTTCTGGGAGCAAACCCTGGTCTCCGAGAGCCCCAAGATCTACCGCTCAGAGTACCTCGCCGCGCGCCTGCTCTTCGACGCCGACGCCGGAAGACAGGGACTCTCGATGCAGAGCCTGAAGGACACCTGCCTCGACCACGCCGCGCTGCTCGCACTCGTACGGCAACGCGCCACCGAAAGCTACGACGAAGGCTACGAGCGCGGCGTGCACGACGCCGATGCTGCCCTCATCCTCGAGAAGCTCGTCGCCATGCGCCTCTCTGCCGGGCTGCTGCGCTTCGACCCACGCGTGCGCGCGCTCGCATCCCTCTACTGGGCCTTCTGCGAGGACGCCGACGAAAAGCTACGCCTGCACCGAAAAGCGGCCAGCCTCGGACGTCTGCGCCAAGCCTTCGGACAGTCTGCCGCCCTCGAGTCCTTCGCCCGCAGCCGAGAGGCGCAGTGCGCAGCCTTCCTCCAACGAAACCAGTTGGAATACACCCCAAGTGAGCTCTCGCTGTGCACCCGCTACCTCGTCGAGGAGCTGCTCGTCGAGCGACCACGCTTCGTCACCAGCGCCGACGCCATGCGCCTGCGCGATGCCCTCTACCAACAACTCGAACGCAGCAACTCTCGCTCAGCCTTCGAAGAAGACCTGCGCGCCCTCGACAAAGATCTCGCCGCCCGTTTCGGCCTGCTCGAGTCCTGGTTCGCGGCCCTCGTCCAGAGCAACGAGGACTTGCGGCCACTCACCCCACTCGTCAGTGAGGCGGCCTGCATCCTGTGCACCGAGCGCAAACTCGACAGAGAGCTGAGCCAGGCCTCCCTCGCCGTCGAGGTGCAGGGACTGCTCGGCGTCCACCCGCGGGTCGTCGATGGAAAAATCAGCCTGCGCCTCGACGACTTCGTCTCGCGCCTCAGCAGCTACGCCCAGGAACATGTGCCGGCCTACCGCGACTATCGGACGCGCCGCGCTGCGCTGCTCGACGACGCCAAGAAGGAGCTGCGCCTCGACGAATTCCGCCCCAAGGTCATGTCCGCCTTCGTGCGCAACAAGCTGATCAACGACGTCTACCTGCCCCTCATCGGCAACAACCTCGCCAAACAGATCGGGGCCGCCGGCGACAGCAAACGCACCGACCTGATGGGCATGCTGCTCCTGATCTCTCCTCCCGGCTACGGAAAAACCACGTTGATGGAATACGTGGCCAATCGCCTCGGCTTGGTCTTCGTCAAGGTCAATGGCCCCGCCCTCGGCCACGGCGTGGTCTCCCTCGACCCCAACGAGGCGCCCAACGCCACAGCGCGCCAAGAGGTCGAAAAGGTCAACCTGGGCTTCGAGATGGGCAACAACGTCATGCTCTATCTCGACGACATCCAGCATACCAACCCGGAATTTCTCCAGAAATTCATCTCTCTCTGCGACGCTCAACGCAAGATCGAAGGCGTCTGGCGCGGGCGCACCCGCACCTATGACTTCCGCGGCAAAAAGTTCTGCGTCGTCATGGCGGGCAACCCCTACACCGAGGCCGGCGAAAAGTTCCAGATCCCCGACATGCTGGCCAACCGCGCCGACATCTACAACCTCGGTGACATCCTCAGCGGCAAGGAGGACAGCTTCGCCCTGAGCTTCATCGAGAACGCCCTCACCTCCAACACCATCCTCGCGCCGCTCGCCACTCGAGAATACGCGGACGTGTACAAGCTCATCCGCATGGCCAAAGGCGAAGAGGTGCCCGCGAGCGACCTCTCCTATGCCTACAGCGGCGTCGAACTCGGCGAAATCATTTCGATCTTCAAGAAATTGATGGTCGCCCAAGAAGTGCTCCTCAAAGTCAACCGCGCCTACATCGAATCGGCGTCCATGGACGAGCGCTTCCGCGTCGAGCCGCGCTTCCAGTTGCAGGGCAGCTACCGCAACATGAACAAGCTCGCCGAGAAGCTGGTGCCCGCCATGAACGAGCTCGAGCTCGCCCAGTGCATCGCCGACCACTACGTCGGCGAAGCACAGACCCTGACCAGCGGCGCCGAGGCCAACCTGCTCAAGCTCGGCGAGCTGCGGGGTACGCTGAGCCCAGAGCAGCTCGAGCGCTGGCAGCAGATCAAGCGAGATTTCAGACGAATCAAGACCATGGGAGGCGCCGCGGACGATCCTGTCGCCAGGGTCACTGGCTCGATTGGCAGCGTCGGCGAGCAGCTCTCGCTGATTCAAGAATCACTCTCCAAAGCCGTGGGAGACCTCGCCGAACGCGACGCCGAGCGCTGGAGCCCTGTCGGACAGGGGCTGCAAGCCATTGACGGCTCGCTGCGTCAGCTCGCTGCGCCACGCCCGAACACGCTCGCGCCGTTGCTCGCCAAGTTCGAGGAGACGCTGCGCACCCTCAACGCCCCCAAGCCCGATCCCAGCGCGCCGCTGCTCCAGCGGCTCGACGCAACGCTCCAAACCCTTGGCACCGCTCAAACCCGCTCCCAACAAGACCAGAACGCGCTCGCCCAGCTCGGCGGCATCCTCGATGTGCTGCAGGACCAGCTCCAAGCCACGAAGCAGGCGAGAAACGAGGAAATGCAGGCCTTGCTCCAACGCTTCGAAGAGACCCTCGGGCTGCTCTCCAGCCAGCAGGGCGCAGGCCTCGAGCCGGCGCTGCTCAAGCTCGATGAGAGCATGCGCCTGATCGCCAGCACGAAAGACCAAGCCCTCGCCGCTACCTTGCAACGCATGGAACAGGTTCTGCTGAAGCTGGCCGTGCCGCGAGACAAGGAGCTGAGCAAGGCGCTGCAGTCCCTGTCGACAACCTTGAGCGAGCTCACGGCACCCAAGGTCGCGGTCGAATTGAGCACACCCCCTGGCTTCGAGAACATCCTGATTCAGCAGATCAGCATGGTCGAACGCACCCTGGTACCGATGGTGCAAACGCTGGTCAATCACCTCGCCCAGGGACAGCAAGTCAGTGCTAAGATTGAACAAATCTTGAATGCGTTGAGCGCCGTGGAATCGCAGCTGCGGGACGCAGGCTGGAACGAGGCGCTGACCGCCACCACCCGAATGCAGGCCATCGAATTCGATGAAGAGCACGGCAAAGGCCGTCGCGAAGAAGGCACAAGCAGTGAACGAAAGAAGCGGTGAAGCTTGGACGAGCTCGGCGCATCATACAGATCGGCTTTGAATTCCCGCCCTCCCCAGGTATAGTGTTGCAGCTGATGCTGGAGGCGAGCGCGCTTGTTTCGGCATCGCAAACGTTTCTCTTGAATCTGTCGGAAACGGGTCGAGCACTGAAGCGCAGCGCTTCTGCCAACATGAAGCTGAGGGAACAGAAAGAGCCCAATCGACAAGAACGCGGGGAAACTGGCCAAGCGCCCAATCGACAAGAACTCGGGGGAACTGGCCAAGCGCCCAATCGACAAGAGCTTGGGGAAACTGGCCAAGCGCCCAATCAACAAAAGATTCGCAGCCCGATCGCCTCGCAAGGAGTGGATCCGAGATGACCTGTTTGCAGCCTCGTTATGCCAGTTTCCGCGGGATTCTTCGTCTCGCATCCTCGCTTTTGTTGATGGCGCTGCTCACGGCCTGCGGCGACGAGAGCACACCGCCCGAAGATGTGCTTCCCGACGTCGAGGGAGGCTTGGTGCTCTTCTCCTTGGATGCGTCTGTGGATAAGGGCTATGTGCCGCTGCAGGTGACGCTTTCGGTGCAGCTACGCACCGATGATCCTCGTGCTGAGCTCGACGTCCATGTCGACTTCGGGGATGGGACGCAGCAGACCCTGATTTCGCGGACCTCTCTGGGCGAGCCCGATCCTGAAGCCCCCGAGCTCGAGACCACACCCGAGAACCGGAGCCTCGAGGTCGAACATCTCTTCGAGAGCGCTGGTGAATACACCATCGAGGTCTACGCCATCGACAAGAGCAACAGCACCGAGGAGAACGAAATTCGTTCCAACACGCAGTCCTATGAGGTGATTGTCGAGGCCTTGCCGGACCTCATCGCGGTCGGCGTCGACTGTGACAAGAACCAGATCGATTTGGAGGAGTCTTTCGACGTGTCGCTGCAGGTCTTGAACAACGGCACGCCCGTCCAGAACCCCTTCGACGTCGAGGTCTACCTGGTGTCTCGCCCCGACCTGCTCCCAGAGGAGCTCGTCGACAGCAATGTGGCCATCAAGTTGACCGTGGTGCGTGCCAGCAACGGCCTGGGTGCAGCCGAATCCCTCAATGAGAGCGTGACGACGCTGGTCTGCGATCCGCGCCGCCAAGAATGTGAGCGGATCTTCTCCCAGGTGTCGAAAGGGACCTGGTATCCCGCGATCTACGTCGATCCGCCCAACGCCACGCGCCCAGAGCTCAACGTCCTGGAGCAAGACGAAAGCAACAACTTCCGCGTCGCCAGCGCTGGTCTCAGCATCAAGCCTGCTGCCGAGCTTCCGGATCTGCGCCCCGCTCGCATCACCGGAAACCCGCGCACCACTGATATCCTTCGCCAGGTCATCGTCTCCTTCGATGTCCTCAACGAGGGCGGTGCCGATGCCGCGAGCAGCACCTACCGCATTTTCCTTTCCGAGGGAGACCGAACCCTCGATCCTGAAGACCTCCAGATCGCCGAAGGCAACACCAACGCCATTCTCCAAGGCGGCAAGCACGTCATCGCCAACCTCTCCTTCAACCTCCCCACGGCCATCGTCAACCCCACCCAGCTCTACGTCTTGGTCCGCGTCGACATCCATGGACAAGTCGAAGAGAGCAATGAGACCAACAACATCGCCTCTGCGGAGCTGCCCATCACCGTCACCGGCGCCAAGCTCAACGACGTGGACCTGACGGTTCGCAACCTCGGCGTCAGCCCCACCACCACCTACATCGGCGGGCGCCTCGACATGAGCTTCGAGGTCGTCAACCTGGGCGCCGACGATCCAGGCACCTACCAGTGCACCATCTTCATCTCCCGCGACGATGAGCTCGTCACCAGCAGCGACACCCTGCTCTTGCAGGTCGGCGGCGAAGACATCCCTGGCAACGGCACCAAGCTCTTCGAGCGCCAGATCTTCGTACCTACGTTCTTGACCCCTGGCCCCCACTACCTCTTCGTCTTCTGCGATCCGCAAGGGCGCATCCAAGAGACCGACGAAGACAACAACATCGCTGGTCCCAGCGCTGAGATCACCATCAACGCCGTGCCCCAGGTCGACTTCGTGGTGCGCAACCTCGACGTCAAACCCGTCAGCATCCCCGAGCACGATACCCTCTACTTCTACGCCGACGTCTGCAACGACGGCAGCGACATCGCAACCCCCGCTGGCATCGTGGCCTTGCTCAGCGGTGATGACACTGTCGAGCTCGAAGACACCGTTGTGGCCAGCTCCTCGATTCCCGAGAGCCTCGCCCCAGGCGAGTGTGCGGCGGTGGAGCTCAATGGCAAGGTCAGCTGTTTACCCTTTGACAACAACTACATCGCGGGCCTCTACGTCGACTGGCGCGACGATTTCATCGAAACCGACGAGGACAACAACCTCGCTGCCTTCAATGCCCCCATCGAGATTGTGGGCGGACCAGGCAGCTACTGCTCCTGCCTCGACGACGACCTCGAACCCAACAACGAACGCGATGAAGCCATCGAGGTCACCCTCCTCGGCACCAGCCCCAAGACCGCAGAGTATCTCGACCGCGCGCTCTGCGACGAGGCGGACTACTATGTCGTGCAGCTCAACCGTGGCGACATCATCACTGCACGCATCGACTTCGATCCCGCCCTCGGGGACATCGACCTGCGGATGTACGACGACAACGAGAGCGCCTCGCCCTTCGTCTCCGCCTCCACTACCGCCGCTTTTGAGAGATTGACCCGCAAGTACCAAAAGATCGGTGCCAATTTCGCCTTCATCGAAGTGTATTCAAAGAACGGCGGCCACAACTACTACTCCCTCAGTATCAGCGTCGATCCCAGCCCCACCGAACCAGACCTCAGCATCCCCGCCATCAACTTGCTCAGCGGAAACTTCCCCTCGCTCACCGAACCCTACCTGTTCAACGTCAAGATCTTGAACAACGGCCTCAGCGCCGCCGAAAACTTCCACGTCAAAACCTGGCTCTCGCGCAACACTCTGCTCGACGTCAACGACGTCGAAATCGCTGAGCTGCCCGTGGCCAGCCTCGACGCCTACAGCGAACTCGATGTCGAGTTCAGCTACACCTTCCCAGAGAGCATCGTCAGCGCCAACTACTACATCATTGCCCGCGTCGACTCCCAACAGCTCATCACTGAAGTTCTCGAAAATAATAATGATAAGGTCTCCACGGCCTTCACGGTCGACGCCGACTGCGTCATCGACAGCTATGAAGGCGTCGACGGCAACGACACCTTCGCCACGGCCTACCCCATCCTCCCCGCCCAAGCCATGCAGAGCTGGGATGGCCTCAATGTCTGCACCTCAGGCCGGCACGACTTCTTCCTGGTCTGTGTGCCTGCAGAAACCCCCCTCAACCATGTCGGCATCATCAATCAGGACCTGTCCTCGAGCTCGACCATGGAGGTCAAGCTCTACGACCGCGGCACCAACCTGCTCGACACGGGTACAGGCGCAACCCTGGCAGTGATCTCGACCCAGGTGCCCAGCGCCGAGTGCACGACCACCTGCCCTGACGGTGAGAGCTGTGTCAACGGCTTCTGCCAAGACAGCGAAGGCATGCACTGCGTCTACGCGCAGGTCATCCTCAAGAACGCGCCGACCTCGTCGCGCCCCTACGAGCTCATCGTCGACACCGGAGTGCCGCTGCAAACGGGCGAACCCATCAACGACACATCGACCAATGCGTTGATCTTCTCGCCCGCCCTCAACTCACTGGCTGCAGGCGACGGACACGCAGCCCCCGAGAACGACACCGACTGGTTCTACGCAGATGTCAAGGGCGGAGTCAGCTTCACCGCCCTCTTCCGCTCCTACGACCAAGAGTCGCGCCTCACGGTCTACTATTCGGGCGCGCCCAGTGGCATCGCCGTCAGGCCCTTCGAGTCCAGGAACATCAGCATCAGCTCTAACCAGCGGGTCACCTTGAAGGTCAATAAGACCGCTGCCTCGACCGATCCCACCACCACCTACAGCATCGAGCTCGGCGGCCTCGAGGGCATCGACCTGGTGCCCAAGTCCTTCAGCGGCGATGTCAACTTGGTGGCGCGCAATGGCGCCGTGCTCGTCTCCTGGATGCTGGCCAACGAGCGCATGACCGACACCGCAGGACCGGTGAGCTATCGCTACTACGTCAGTGATGACGCCGTGCTCGATGGCTCTGACACCCTGGTCATCGAAAAAACCACCGCCGGCCCGGATGGCTTCTCAGAGCTCTCGATCCAAGAGAAGGTCTACATGACGGTGCCTATCGAGCGCTTCGGCGACTTCCGACTGCTCGTCCAGGTCGATGGTATCGACGCCTACGTCGAGGAGAACGAGGAGAACAACGTGGCCTCGTTCCCGCTCACCATCCTCCAGGACTGCCTCGCTGACAGCGAAGAGCCGAACAACGACTTCGGCAACGCCACACTGCTCGCTGCTGCACCACAGTGGCTCAGCGACCTGAGCGCCTGTGCCAATGACGTCGACGTCTTCCGCGTCACCGTCCCTGCAGAGACCACCTACAACATTTCGATCGACAACATGACCATCTGGAGCCGAGGTGACCTCGACCTCTTCATCTACGATGCCAGCTTCAACCTCCTTGGTGCCAGCGATCAGCTCAACACCGCCTCGGAGGCGCTCAGCCACATCAACTCCAGCCTCAGTCCAGAAGACATCTACATCGTGGTGATGCCCTTCCGCACCCACTTCACCAACGTCTACGAGCTCACCATCAGCGAGTGAGCCGAGCGCTGAGGGAGCGCCAGCAGGACGCCCCCTCATCCACACACGCCAGGGAAGGCCATGTCCAAAGAATCGCTCGCGTCTTCGGGATATCCCGAGGGCTCACTGGCAGCCGCCATTCTGTGTGCCGGATTCGGCACCCGTCTGAAGCCCATCACCCAGCATCTCCCCAAGCCCTGCTTGCCGCTGCTGGGCAAGCCCTTGGCCATCCACTGGGCCGACCGCCTCGCCCATTGCGGCATCCGGCAGCTCGGCGCCAATGTGCACCACCTCCCAGAGCAGATGACCCGATGTCTGCACGAGGAGGCAGCCTGGGCACAATGGAGCATCAGCCACGAGCGCGACGTCATCCTTGGCACAGGGGGGGGCGTTCGCGAAATCTGGCGTCGCGTTGGCCGCGAAAAGACCTTGCTGCTCTGCCACGGAGATGTCATGGTCGCCAGCCAGCTCGCCGAGCTCTTGGCGCTGCATCGCAGCAGCAAGGCAGCGGCGACGCTACTGTTGGTGCTGCGCACCCCAGATCGGAAGAGC
>JAVFAO010000006.1:0-48406 GCA_034002465.1 Myxococcota bacterium | reverse complement strand
GCCGCTCGGCCGCACGCGCGCAGACCAAACAGGACATGGGCATCGCCAGCCCCAAGGACACCGACTTGCCACCCGAGCTTAGCGCGCTGCTGTCCCAACCCGATGAGGTGCTGGACCTGCTCGACGTTTTCATCGGCAGCGGCAACATCTCCAGCACCGACCGCTCGGACAAGAAGAAGAAGCTCGTCAGCATCGAGGCGCGCGCTGGGCATGTGCGGCAGCTCATGTTGCCCTACAGCCTGCTCTTGTTCAGCGTCATCAATCTCTGATTGGGCAGGTACCCCAAGAAAGGGATTCCAATGGCTCGCCCTTTGCCCACGTGATGGCTTCGACTTCATGAATCGAAGGAGTCATTGCGGCGCGAGGTGCACCTGCGGAGAGCCGGGCTTTCTGTTGACGCTGGCCTCGAAATCTAACGCAGAGGCGCAAAGGCGCAAAGAAAAGGTCAGAGATGAGGGGGAGCGGCCATGGACGGCGCCACACACTCTCCTGAGTGTATGCAGAATCCGTGGAGGGCGCACACGCAGGTGCGCCCCTACAAGTTGAGGGAACGGGTCAAGTGCCCAATCGACAAGAAGTCAATATTGCGCATTCCTTTCAGATTCTTACATGTGATGCGTATCACGTGGGCTTTGGCGGGGTGTGTGACAGCGCCCCACCAACGACAGGCGAGCCGCTCACAGAGCGGGAGCCTTGAAGCGCTCGCCTCAAAACGCGTTCATCGACAGCAGCTTCAGCTCGCTGATGTTGACCCGGTTGAAGGGGATGCTGCCGCCCGTGTCTCCGGAGTAGGTCTCGAAGTGCTTGAAGCTCGACATGTTCACTGAGCGCTCGTCATTGCTGAGCACGATGCGATAGCTGCGGTTCGCCACCAACTCCACAGGCACCAAGCTCGAGTTGCGCCACTCGGTCCAGGTTCCGAGATGCGGCATCATCAAGTATCCGCCGCCCACCCAGTCGTTCGACACCGCGTCATACACGTCCACCCGCTTCACCCCGCAGGTGATGCCAGTGTTGATGGGGCCTGCGCCATTGCCCGCCTCGACCTGCACGAAGTGCACGCCTGTCGACTTGGCCTGTATACTGGGCACGGTGATCGAATGCCCCGGATCCCCCCAATTCTGGAGGTGCTCGCGTCCATGGTTGAACACCAGCTCGCCGCCCACATGCTGCAACGCATTCGCCGGCACCTTCATCACCCGCTCATAGTTGGGGCCCCAGTAACAGAAGGGCAAGGCACGCTGAGACACATTGGCTGGCGCACCGGTGGGCGCCGCAAAGCTCGCTTCGATGGTGTAACAATGACTCGGGCTGCTCGTGCCGTTCGTGTTCTCGTCCGTCCAACTCCTCGCCGTTCCGGCTACACCATCAGCCACGCGTTCGCCGTCGCGATAGATGGTGAAGCTCACCGGCGCAAGGTCCGCGCCGTCGACGGTCCAGCTTAGCTGCAGCTTGCCACCGACCACCCCGACACCCGTGATGGTGGGCGCGCGCGGACCAAAGAGCCCCGTTCCAGACTGATGCCCTTCCACCAAGTGGATGCCCTTCGCCGACGCGCTGGGCGCACCTAGCGTAACTTCGAAGACCGGGTTTGCCCCCAGCTCGGAGGCAGGCACGAAGCGCATCGCGTCGATCACGTTGCCGTTGAGGCTCACAGAGGCGATGGAATACACCCCGCCGTGCCCCGCTCGACGCTCGGGCAAGTTGACCCGAACCGCGACCTTTTTGCCTCGATAAGGCAGGTCGTTGAGTTCGAGCTGCTGGCTCGAGCAGAACCACTGCTCGCGCAGCTCCACCGGCAAAAACGGCCGAAAGCGAATGCCCTCGTCGCTGCTCTCCAAACCAAAGACCAGCTCGTGCACCAAGGTCAAGTAGGCCGCGACCGACCAGAGCTGTCGCTGCGAGTTGATCACCGGCCCCGAGTTGGCACCATCATCCACCCAAGGCAAGAGCGACACCATCTCGAAGTTCTCCATGTTCGACAGGTTCATCGCCGCGCCGCGCCAGAGCGAGCGCGCGCCGTTCACGACGGCCTCTTCGTTCCCCGCTTGCCGCGCTGCACGCAGCCAATATGCCGTGACGAAAGGCCAGATGCCGCGGTTGTGATAGATCGGCGCCTCCTGCTGCTGCGGCCACATCACCGGCGGTCCGCTGGACAGCACTGGGTAGGACGCCACCGCCGCCTCGGCCTGTTGTTCGGTCGCCACGCCATCGATGATGCTCAGCGAGGTCCCCAACAGATCGTAACGACGCGACGGCGCATCGTCCAAGCCTGTGCTGAAGAAGGTCGAGAAGAGCTGCTCCTCACTCAGCCAGAAGCGCTGCCGCATGGCCTCGGCCAGCTCATCCGCCCAGCCCTGGTAGCGCGCAGCCGCCGCGCTGTCGCCAGCAGCCTGCGCCAACGACGCCGTCGTGCTCAGCAGCGCGTGATGCCCGGCGTTGGTCGACAGCGACTTGGACATGCCGAGGTGCACGGTGTCGTTCCTCGTATACTGTGGATAACTCTGCTCTCTCCAGTCCAAGAAACTCTGCTCTCCGCGATACAGACCATCCTTCGGGTCAAAGGCGACGACTCTGTCATGCTCAGCCGTGTTCTTCATCGCCTCGAGAGCGCGTGTGGCAAAGTTCGCACGTTCGGCGCCGTCGAGGAAGTGCAGCAGGCGTCTTGCGCCGAAGGCCCAGACCACCCGGTCGGTGGAGATGGGGTAGCTGCCGCCCGAGCCGGTGTCTTGGACGATTTGCAGGTCGCTGCCGTTGTGCCTGGTCGAGAGCTTGAACTCCAAGGAGTTGCGGGCGCGGGTGGGGTCGATGAGCGCGAGCCCCAGGTCCACTGCGTAGGCGGTGTCGCGGGTCCAGACGTACTTCCATTTGCGCCCTGTCTCGAAGCAGCCGCCCGGCGGGCATTGCAGGGGATTGCCGCCGTTGAAGGCGCCATCTTGGATGGCGGCGACGGAGCACTCGCGCACCTCTTCGAGGGCCAGTGCATAGAGGGCGTCGAAGTAGTCGTCGCCGGTGGTGGCCCAAGGCCCGTCTGAGGCGAAGCCGAAGCTGCGTGGGTTGGCGGGCTGGTTCTCGCGCAGCGGCTGGGTGCTGTTCAGGGTGAAGGAGCGCGATTTGCCGCTGCCCGAGACACTCAGGGTGCTGCGGTGGCCGTTGGCCTCGACCACCATCGACGCTGCGGGGCAGGCAGGAGGCGGGTCGCCGTCTTGCTCGAGGTCCACCTGGTCGAGCTCTTGGTCAACCTCTAGCTCTGTGTCGCCAAGGTCCACATCGACCTCCTCGAGCTCAGTCTCTTCCAGCTCGAGGTCTGCAACGTCGAGCTCTGGCTCCGTGCCATCCAGGTCTTGGTCCGCTTCGAGCTCTGTGTCATGTTGGGTGTCGTCGCTGTCCAGGTCGAGCTTGGGCGGTGAGGGCTCGGAGCTACAGCCCAGAGCCAGAGTCAATACCAGTAGTGTCAGGCAGGTTCTTGTCCACATGATCGTCAATCCATGGCGAATGGTGCGCTGCGATGAAAAACCTTTGCATCAGCCGAGCGGCGGTCAGGGCACGAGGCCCGATGGAATGGTAGCCGCCAGAGTCGCTCAATTCCATCATGATCGGTCGCTTGTCGACGCTTTTTGCCGGCACTCGAGGGCCTGGCGGAGGATGGCCAGCGCTCGGGTGCTGCTTCGGGGCACGCATCTCCTTGTCGATTGGGCGCTTGGCCTGTTCCCACAAGCTGTTGACAATCCGAAGGATTCAACAGGGGGTTAGGGTGACCTGCGTCACTGCGAGTGTGCTCTTGGCGCTCGGCACTTCGTTCGGTGCTCGAGGCACTGTGTGTAGGGTGCGCGGTGGCTGTGTGTTCGAGGCGTCGGTGTCGCTTCCCAGCAGCCGAGAAGAAGAACCCGCTCGGTGATGGCAACAAACCGAAATAGAAGGGATTCCAAAGGGCACGGCCCTTTGGCGGGGTGTGGGGCAGAGCCCCACCATACGATGCCAAAACCAAAAAACCAAAAAACCAAAAAAAACCAGACTAGTTAATGTGCTCGACTCTGACCCGTCCGAAGCCGAACGCGCTCTGTTTGCCGACGTGCAGGTGCTCGGCCATTTTCCACAGCGAGACCAACGCTGCGGGCACCTCAGCCAGCTCGACTTCGCCCAGCAGCCCGTTCATCGGCACGCGCCCCGAGCGTCGGGAGTAGCGTTCGAAGTGGTGCCATCGCAGCTTTTGTTGGAGAACCCTGACCTGCCGGGCGCTCTGCTTCAGGGCCTCGAAGGGCAGACTCTGCCGGCAACCTTCGTAGAACAGGGTGAGCAGATCGAAGCGTTCGACGAGCCGCGCGGTGAACACCACCGGGTCGAGCTCGCGGGCAAGTCTCTCTCCATCTTTGAGTTGCAGCGGGCTTTCGAGCAGCAGGCGGACGCGATGGCGAGTGTGCTCGTCCTGCAGTTCGGCGGCGTCGAAGCTGAGCTCGGTTTCGGCCAGGATGCCGTCGGCTTCGAGTTTGCGATGCTTGCCGCCGGTGTAGAGGCGGATGGGGGAGCCTTGGGGATCGAGGCCTCGGACCTCGACCAGGTCGAGGCGTCCTTTTCCTCGTCCGAGGCCGCGATGGCTGGCCTCACGCAGCGCCAGGATGAAGTAGGGCAGATGCCGTCGGGCCCGTCCCATCAGCTTGACCGTGCAGTGCAGCCGCTCGCCTGGGGCGAAGCTGCCTTGGTGGGTCAGGGGCGGCTCGATGACGTAGGGTCGCGGCGGGGTGGCGTAGCGCGCGGGGGTGCCCAGCGGCGCGGGCATCTCCCACATCATCCCGTAGGGGCAATCCACGAGCTCTCGGCATTTGCTGCACTCGGGCAGCTCGACGGTGCAGGCCAGGGCGCGGAAGGCTTGTCCCAAGCCGCCGCGCAAGGTGCAGCCCAGATAGTCCGGCAGCTCGACCGACTCGAGTGCTTGCAGGGTGCATTCGACCTGCCAGATGCGCAGACTTGGCGAAGGCGTGGGAGATGGGGCCTGTGTCATAAGAGCTTCCGTGCGCTGTTGCGCGACCTCGTCCTGGCGTGAACGCTGCCACAGTCGGAGTCAGCGGTCAATTCCCTCGAGGGATTCCACATGGCGAGCCTTTGGCGGTTGACGTCGCATTCGAGGTCTCACGCAAAGCCGCAAAGTCGCAAAGGGGTGTCATCTGCTCATGTTCAGCGGTGGCGTCGAGCGGTCAGAGACCTGGTAGGGGCAGACCTACGTGTCTGCCCTCCCCGGATTCTGCATACACTTGGGCAGTCTTGCATCACAAGCAGCGCTTCGCCAGCGCATTGGAGAAAGCTTCGCTTGACGTGGACTTCGAGGTCTCACGCAAAGCCGCAAAGCCGCAAAGTCGCCAAGGGGTGTCATCTGGTCATGTTCGGCGATGCCGTCGAGCGGTCAGGGACCTGGTAGGGGCAGACCTGCGTGTCTGCCCTCCCCGTATTCTGCATACACTTGGGCAGTCTTGCATCACAAGCAGCGCTTCGCGAGCGCATTGGCGAAAGCTTCGCTTGACGTGGACTTCGAGGTCTCACGCAAAGCCGCAAAGTCGCAAAGGAGTGTCATCTGGTCATGTTCGGCGGTGGCGTCGAGCGGTCAGGGACCTGGTAGGGGCAGACCTGCGTGTCTGCCCTCCCCGTATTCTGCATACACTTGGGCAGTCTTGCATCACAAGCAGCGCTTCGCCAGCGCATTAGCGAAAGCTTCGTTTGACGTCGAATTCAAGGTCTCGCGCAGAGACGCTGAGTCGCAGAGCCGCAAAGGCAGCGATGGGAAGGGCCGCACGAGCAGCGCTACTCGTGCGCATCGGACGCTGACTCGCGCTAACCTCCACTCGCTTCCCTCACGCCGCCGAGCGCGCTTCGCCCAGCTGCTGTTCGAAGGCTGCCTCGAGCTTCGGGATGCTGGGCTTGCTGCAGGGCACGAAACGGCAGCCCTCGGGGATGGCGTCGACCAGGGCGCGACCCTGCGGGTGGTCGATGAAGCCCGTCAACAGGATGACCAGGTCGTAGCGGCACCCAACAACGCGCTGCCAGAATGGTGAAGTGTCGCCAACGAGTCGCAGCCGGAAGGCATCCCATAGGGTGAGCGGCAGGAACCGCGAACGAGAACCGCCGCGTGGTCCTGAGCTGCCTTGCGGGCGGCTCATGATGTTGCATACTTGGCTACAGGCCCTGCCTTTGACGCTCTCCGAGCGAGGCGGCCCTCGCCTTCATCACGAGGACTCGACCATGCACCACCGCCAACCGCCTTCTGCCCTCGCCCGGTCGCTTGTTTCGCTGCGCGTGCAAAGACTGCTCTGGTCGCTGCTCTGCCCGCTTCTGCTCAGCGTCAGCAGCGCTTGTGACGACAGCCCGCAGACCAAACCCGACCAAGCCGCCGAGCTCCCCCCCACCGACACCCAGGACGAGATCGACCTGATTCCCGAGCTCGACCTCGCCTCCGAGCTGCCAGAGCTCCCCGAGGACGGCAAGGACCTCCCCGAACAAGACCAGGGCGAAGAAGACAGCCCTGAGCAAGACCAAGATCCGGACTTCCCCAATCCGCCCGAAGACTGCTTCCTCGACGACGTCAGCGCGGCGCCCGCCGCCACCTACCCAGCAGACTTCGCGCTCGGTCCCTTCACCATCGCGCTCGACGCCACAGGCCGCTTCGACGTCCGCCACGCCGCCGACCCCCAACGCTCGCGCTTCGCCACCCCAGCAAACTACCTCGCCTTCGCCCAGGTCAAGCTCGAGCTCGAAGAACACCAAGGCTCCTTCGAGGCACACGAGGAAGTGCAGCTTCGCTGCGCCCTCAGCCAGCTCGACGCCGCCCGCTTCGACGGTCGCACCCTCGTCTTGAGCGGCGCCTTCGCCGATACCGAGCCAGCTTGCGCCGAGCTGCGCTTCGAGCTCCAGCTTTGCGCGCTCAGCGACGGTCAGCTCGGCTTCCAGCTCCGCGGCTCCGACCCAAGCTTCGCGCACATCGACCTTTTCATGGCCTCAGAAGCCGAAGAACGCATCTACGGCATGGGCGAGCAGTTCCCGCACGACACCCTCAACCTCAAGGGGAGGCGTATTCCTGTGCTTTCCCAAGAGGGTGGAGTGGGCCGCGGCCACGCCGTCATCAGCACCGCCGTCAACCTCGCTTCACCCGGCTCGGCAGGCAGCGAAGAGAGCACCTACTACGCCGCCCCTCACTTCCTCACTGACCAGTTTCGCTCAGTGTTTCTCGAGAACACTGAATACGCCGTCTTCGATTTCACCCAGGACGACAGCATCCGCATGAGTGTCTATGCCGAGCAGATGCGTGGTCGCATCCTCCAAGGCGAGAGTCCGCTCGAGCTGATTGAGCGCTTCACCGAATACGCTGGTCGGATGCCACCGCTGCCTGACTGGGTCAACCAGGGCGCGGTGGTTGCGATGGCCACGGACACTGTGACCAGTCTCGAGCGGGTGGATAGGCTGTTGGCGGGTGGGGTGGAGCTGAGCGCGGTCTGGAACCAGACCTGGTCGGGGCGCGTGACCACCTACATTGGTGAGCAGGTGCTCTGGAACTGGGTCAGCAACCCTGTCTATCACCCTGATTGGGATGCCTTCGTCGACGCGCTCGAGGACCGGGAGCTGCGGGTGCTTTGCTACGTCAACCCGATGTTCGTGCAGGTGCCTGAGAGCGCACGCCCCCTGCCACGCTATCTCTACGAGGAGGGCATCGAGGGCGGCTACTTCGTGCATGATGAGCAAGGCGAGGTCCTGCATATCCCAGTCACCGCCTTCGAGGTGGCGCTGCTCGATCTGACGAACGAAGACGCGCGGCGGTGGATGAAGGACATCATTATCGAGGAGGTGATGGGCCGCGGGCGCTGTAGCGGCTGGATGGTCGATTTTGCCGAGGCGTTGCCCTTCGAGGCGGTGATGGCCTCGGGGGTGAGCGCCGCAGAATACCACAACAGCTACCCTGTCGAGTGGATGAGGCTCAACCGTGAGGCTGTCGAGGAAGCGGGGCGTCTTGGCGACATCATGCTCTTCAACCGCGCTGGCCACACCCGCACTCCCAGCTACAGCCTGCTCCTATGGCAGGGGGACCAGCTCACCACCTGGGACAGGTACGACGGTCTGGTCAGCGCGCTGCACGGGCTCATCAGTGGCGGATTCTCGGGCATCGCCTTGAATCACTCCGACATTGGCGGGTACACCTCGCTCAGCAAGTACAGCCTCGGCTACAGCCGAGAGCGGGAACAGCTACAGCGCTGGACCGAGCTGAGCGCCTTTACCGCTGCGTTTCGCACCCATGAGGGCAACCAGCCGCCAGAGAACGCGCAGGTCTACGACGACGACGAGTCCATCGCGCATTTCGCCAGGATGTCGAAGGTTTACAAGGCCCTCGCTTTCTACCGCGAGAGCCTCTTCGAAGAGGCCTCGCAGAAGGGTTGGCCGCTGGTGCGCCACCTCTCGCTGCACTACCCCGACGATGCGCAGGCCCACGCCATCGACGACCAGTTTCTGCTGGGCAGCGAGCTGCTGGTGGCGCCCATCAAAAACAAGTGCTGGACCTGGCCTCTGTGTCCCTATGACAAGGAGCTCTACCTGCCGCGCGGCGAGTGGGTCCACCTATGGTCTGGCGAGGCCATGGGTGGACTCGCGGAGGGGACTTGGGTGACCGTTCAGGCCCCGCTGGGTCAGCCTGCCGTATTCTACAAGCGAGGGTCGGCTGTTGGCGAACGCTTCCTGCAGGAGCTGCGCGCGCTGGGCCTCGAGGTGCCTGAGCCGAGCGAGGATTGACGGCGAGTCGAGACCACCATAGCTGTCCCATCTTTCTGATGGTGCGGGCCATCGCCGAGCGTCCTGTGGTCGAGGATGGCGTCATCGTTGTGCGCAAGGTGATCCACATGCGCTACAGCTTCGACGAGCGCATCGACGATGCGCTGAACTGTCGCCTCGGCTTCGACGCGGTCAATCGTGTCATCGAGGATCCCGAGCTCTACCTTGGCGCCGTTGGGCAGGACCAGGCAGAGGCGGTCTCGCTCTTGGAGACAGGGGAGACGATGCGGACCGAAGCAGAGCAGCGGGCCGCGGCGTGAGTCTCAAGCGGATTCAGTCTTCAGGAGCGCGACCAGGGCTTGCTCGAGCGCTGGGTATTTGAAGACGTAGCCACTTTCCTGGGCCGCTTGCGGCACAGCCCGCTGCGACGCCGTCAGGACCTGGCTCATCTCACCGAAGAGCAGCTTCAGCGCAGCGCCTGGAACTGGCACGAAGGCGGGGCGTCCGAGGACCTTGGCGAGGGTGCGGGTGAACTCGCTGTTGCGCACGGGCTCGGGCGCGACGGCGTTGAGGGGACCGCTGAGGCTCTCGTTCTGGGCGGCGTGCAGCAGCAATCCGACTTCGTCGTCGAGGTGAATCCAGGGCATCCATTGTTGGCCATGCCCGAGTCGTCCACCCACACCCATCTTGAAGGGGGTCAGCATCTTGGCCAAGGCGCCGCCGTTTCTGGCGAGTACGACGCCGCTACGGATGAGCACCACACGTATTCCCAGTTCTGCCGCAGCCAGAGCTTCGCGCTCCCACTCTTGGCAGACCTCAGCGAGGAAACCCTCACCGGAAGAGCCCTGCTCCTCGAGCAGCTCATCGCCGCGGTCTCCGTAGAATCCGACGGCCGAGCCCGACACGAGCACCTTGGGTCGTTTCTCGAGACCGCCGAGTGCCTGCACGAGGTGCCGGGTGCCGAGCACGCGGCTGTTGCGGATGCGTCTTTTCCGCTCACTGCTCCAGCGTCCCTCGCCGACGGATTCTCCGGCGAGGTGGAAGACCAGGTCGACGTCGTCGAAGGCTTGGCTTGGGGGTGGACCTTCTTCGGGCACCCAAGCGAAGGCGCTGGCGCCTGTGAGGGTGGACGCGGCCTTGTCGGGGTTGCGGCTGAGGACGCGGGTTGAAGCCCCGAGTTGCGGGAAGAGCGCTCTTCCAATCAGGCCAGTCGCGCCAGTGATGAGGCTAGCCATGGTCAATGTCCTACTGGTCGTTTGCATTCGGGAGTGCGAGAAGCGCGCTGCATCGCAGAGTGTGCGTTCCTGCGGGAGCCGCGCTGTCGAACACCTATCAGTACGGCGATGGGGTGGCGATGGTTCGGGAAAAAAATGAGTGAAGCTTCGAGACGCAAGGGGCGGCCGTCACGAGAGCGGCTTGGGCAGGGTGTTGTCAGAGGAAGGTGCTTGCTGAAAGGCGAGGCGATGGACGAGGAACGACTGCTTCAGCTTTGGCTTGAGGGTGATGAAGATGCGGCACAGGAGCTGTTGGTGTTGGCGCGTCGTCGTGGAGCGGAGGATTGGATTCGCGAGCTCGAGCTGGGTTCGACGTCGCCCTGGCCTGGCTTCTTGCCAGCAGGCCGGAACCTGCAAGGCTATGAGGAGTGGAAGCACGTCAAGACGGGGATGCGCTTCGTCGAGCTGCCTCCGTATTCGTACCAGGCGCCGGAAGACACGACGCCAGCCATGTCTCTGGATGGGGACGAAGCTAGGACGAAGCACACAGGGCGCCACTTTTTGCTCGCGAAGACTCCGATGCCACGGCTCGTGGCATTGCGAGGCTTGCGTGAGCTCGGCTATCGTGGGCACGTGAACGAGTATTCCAAAACATCCGACGGGCCTGGTTGTGCATTTCGGCTGGGCCCGAGGATGGCGAGCTATCTGTGCATGTGGGCGGGCCTGGCGATCCCGACGGTGGCGCAATGGGAGCAGGCAGGCTATGGGCCACGAGCTGGGGTACCCTGGTATTGGAAGCCCGGCGAAGAGCTTAGCGGCTTGGAGGGAGTCGACCAGCTCTCCTATTGGACGCCTGATGGCAGTTTGGCCGACAAGTTCGATGAGTATACTACGCCGGTGGGTTTGGTGTTGATGGGCGCGCAGTGGGAGCTCTGCGCTGGTAGCATGGAGCTCGTGGGAAACGGCGGAACCATTCTCGGCGCATCCGCGCAGATGCGTCGACGGGCGCTTGCGACGCAGGGCGCCGAACGAATGGGGATGTTGCTGCGACCTGTATTCCCAGGCCACTTGGAAGAGTATTCAGAATTCGGGGTCGAACGCGAACGGGAGTATCTCTACGAGGGGCGAGCCTATCCGCCGGGCGACGCTCCCGACCGCTGGTATGAGCATGATCGGCTGGTCGACCCTGAGGAGCGTTGGCGTGCCGAGCCGTCTCCTTTCATCTCAGAGTTGAGGGCGCAGGACGCCGAGCGCGAACGTGTGGACCAGCGCTTGGCCGAGAAATATGCGAAGCTCCTGTAGCCGTCAACGCAAGCTGCGCACACAGAGGGTGTTGCGGTTGTTCGAGAGTCCTTCGGTCTTGGTTTGCCCGTTGGACTCGAACATGATGGCCCTGGTATTGATCGGCACTTGAGGCGTTGCAGTCCACATGCGTGTTCCGCTGAGTTGTAGGAATGGGTGATAGACCAGACCTGAGTTCGTGTATTCGAAGGCAGAGGCGAGTTCTGTGGGGGTCGGGACTCTCCAGTCGGATGCACCGCCGAGCTCGAGGCTTTCGCAGTAGGACAACGCAGCGATCCACGGGAGCTGGCCACTCGAGTTCTGGGCCCAGCCCAGGTCGAAGCGGCGGTCTTCGAGCCATCCTTCGTGTTCAATCCACGACGGGGGAGGCATGGACCCGCGAACGCAACGCACCATCGCGTTGTCGCCGCCGCTCGAGACTCTTCCTTGGTCAAACTCGACGACCATCCGATTCGAGCCTGACGGCGATTGGGTCCAGTAGCGGTCGGCGCTTGCCACAAAGGGAGGAACGATGTAGGGGGCTTCGGCTTTGCCCAGATCGGTCAACGTCAGGAGCTCGAAGACCGTGGGCAAACGCCAGTCGGTGTAGCCGCCATCGGACAGCTCAGAGCAAAGGTGCTCAGCTTCAGAATAGGAGCTCAGGTTGAGGAAGCCGAAGGGCTGCCAGCTGAGTCCAGTGTTCAGATCCTTGACTTCGTGTATGGAGAGCTGGACTAGGTCGGTGGCGAAGAGTGTGTAGCAGCCGTCCTGTCCCCAATACAGATGCGTATCCTGGGTTGGGCAGGGGATAGCTCCATTGTTGTCGATGCAGTACTGCGTTGCCGTGTCAGGAAGCTTGAAGGGTGAGGCGCAACGTCCTGGCTGCCGGGCACCGCATTGATGGGGTGGGGCGCATCCTCCGCATTGCAGGACGTTTCCACAGCCGTCGTCGGTACTACCGCATTCGATGAACTGCCTCGCGCAGCTCGTGGGCTCGCAGCAGCTTCCCATGGTACATCGTCCAGATGAACAAGGGAGATTACAGCCGCCGCAGTTCAGGGGATCGTTGAGCGAGTCGACGCAGAAGGGCCCTTCTGGCCCGGTGCAACACAGTTGTGGACAGCCCAGGCTCTCGCAGCTTGGGGGGGGCGCGTCTTCTTCATCGTTGCTGTCAGCGCTGTCGTCGTCTGGTGCGTCAGGCAGCTCGTCCGCCAGCTCGTCGGCTACTTCGTCTGCTTCGTCGAGCTCGTCTGGCGGCAGATCCGGGTCTTGGTCGGGGCCGGTTTCCTGCTCGAGCTCAGGGGCGAGGTCGTCGAGGTCGACCTTGCCATCGACCTCGAGCTCAGCTTCGCTGAGGTCGAGCGAGAGGGGGGTGGCCTCGAAGTCGACGTTGCAGCCCAGAAGAAGCGCAGAGCTCACGAAGAGAATGCTGATGATGCGGGGATCGGCTCGCATGTCTCCCTCCTGCCGCAAGTGTAGCTGCAGAGCTGCTCGTCAGCAACAGCAGGAGGCGCTCGACGGCAGAGCTTGTTTGCGAGGCGCTGCAAAGGCCTGGTTGCTGACAACCACTCGAAATCAGAGGGATTCCAAAGGGCAGAGCCCTTTGGCGGGGGTGTGGAGCAGCCCCCAATCAAGATATCTTCTGCCTGATGCCTACAATGGGCGGCCGTTGGCGAAGTAGCGGCTGCGTTCGAGACGACGCAGGTAGACATCGACCTCGGCTACTCCGACGGCCTGCAGATGTGTCGTGATGAGCTCGACGGCTTTGCGCTCTGCCTCGGCACCGCGGTCGAAGAGGGCGAGCTCGACGAAGGGGCGTCCCTGCACCAGCTCTCCGTCGAGGACGAAGGGATGCTCTTGCACCTCGATGCTGAAGTGCTCTCGCGCTGTGCCCAGCAGCGCGACGAGTGCGTCAATCATGGGGCGGCTCGCCTGCTTCACTGTTTCGAGCGGGATGGCGTGGGTGCTGATGCGTGGCATGGCTGGTCTCCGACGCTGTGGGTGTCGACGAAAAACCCTGAAAAGAGAGCGCATGGGTGGGGCGCCGCCCCACACTCCGCCAAAGAGCTTCGCCCTTTGGAATCCCTTTGCCTTTGGGGTGTTGGGCTAGGTGTCACGGTAGGCCGGGGCGAGCGGGAAGGGGCCGCCGAGCTGCTGTTCGAGGGTGCGTGCCACCGTGATGAGCAGCTCATCGCGGCCATGAGGCGCGGCGAGCTGTACACCGATGGGTAGGGCAGAGCTGGGTGAAGGAATACTGATGGCGGGCTGCCCCGTGATGTTGAAGATGGCGGTGAAGGCCCCATATCGCCCGGCACCGTGGAAGTCGTCTCGAGGGTTGCCCGTGGAGAAGAGCCCGACTTTGGGGGCTGGCTCAGGTGTGGTGGGGGTGATGAGCAGGTCGAAGCCCTCCATGAAACGCAGGTATCGTTCGCTCAGCCGCGCCTGCAGCTCGGCGGCCTGCTCTTTGCTGACGCCCCGACCGAACTCGGCGACCCAGCGACTCACTGCCTGGGTCCGCTCCCAACGGATCATGGGGTAGGCCAAGAACATGCGGCCATAGATGGGGAGAAACTCCTCCACTGAGCCGTCGGGAGTTGCAGCATCGCCGATGCTGCAACCCAGGGCCTCCAGAGACTTGGCCATCTGCTCTGCCGCCGCTGCGTGTGCAGCGTCGGCAGCTCCGATGGGGCTCTGGGTGCAGAGCCCGATGCGCAGCTTGGGAAGGGAGCCCTGCCGGGCGGCGCGCAGATAGCGTCCATCCTTGGCGGCGCTCATCGCATCGAGCAGCGCAGCGGCGTCTTCGACGCCGCGCGCGATGGGGCCGGAAGTATACATGATCTTCGGGTCAGGATCCCAAAAGGCGCTGGGGACCACGTGCCTAGAGGGCTTGATCCCTACAAGCCCGCAGTTGGCCGAGGGAATACGAATCGAGCCCGCACCGTCGGAGCCGTGCGCAAGTGGAAGCAAGCCCGCCGCGACGGCGGCGGCAGAGCCACCGCTCGAGCCGCCAGCGTTGCGCTCCAAGTCCCAAGGGTTGCGCGTCGGTGGGTGGATGTCGGGCTCGGTGACGGGCATCACGCCCATCTCGGAGGTGCTCAGCTTCCCCAGGAAAACCATGCCCTCCGGGCGCATCGAGGCGACCACCCGGTCGTCGATGGGCGAGATGATGGGGTAGAAGGCCCCAGAGCCCATGCGGGTGCGGCCGCCGCGCACCAGGTGCAGGTCCTTGATCCCTGTAGGGACACCAAAGAGCGGCGGTAGCTCGTTCTTCAGCCGCAGCATCGCGTCGCGCCGCGCTGCAGCCAGCATCGCCCGATGCCGCCACACCGAGACGAAGGCCTGCAGCTCCGGATTGTGTTTCTCGATGCGCTGCAAGAAGAACTGGCTAAGCTCGCGGCAGCTCAGCTTGCGCTGCCGCAGCGACTGAGCCAGTGAGAGGGCCGATTGCTGCAAGATGGACATGAGACCGACACGCTCCTGCGTTAGGGCCGAAAGCTCGTTTCTCTACCGAGCGCCTCGCCCGGATGCCTTCCGCCGCGCCGCAGCTTAGCACGCGCCATTGCGCCATCAAGGGGATTGTCGCCTGCACACCGCCATAGCTTCGGACCCGGTGCGTGTGCGCTGGAATAGCCCGGCCAAGCGTCACCTGACCCTCTCTCCTAAGCGGACTACAGTCGTGGAGCCGGCTCCACGACGAGCATGACAGTCAGCGGCGCCACATCACTCGTCTTCTGGATAATCGATGTAGCCTTCGGGGCCGGGCGCGTAGAAGGTCTTCGGGTCTGCTTCGCGCAGGGGAGAGCCGTTGCGCAGCTTCGAGACCAGCCGTGGATTCGAGATGAAGGGGCGCCCAAAAGCGACCAGCTCGCCTCTGTTGTCATCGAGCTCGGCCTGGGCGCGGGCGGCGTCGTAGCCCCCCGAGAGGATGTAGGCACCACGGAAATTCTCTCGGATCTTGGCTTTCACCGTTGCGGGTACTTGCGGTGCCCCCATCGCGCTGTGATCCACCACATGCACATAGACCACCCCGAGCTTCGAGAGGCTCTTGGCGAGGACGGCGTAGAGCTCTTCATGCTGCGGGTCGTTCTCCGGCGACATACCGTTGAAGACGCCGTAGGGTGACATCCTGAAGCCCACACGTGTGCCGCCGATGCGCTCGACCACGCGGCGCGCGGTCTCCAGGGCGAAGCGCGTGCGACCTGCGATGCTACCGCCCCAGTCGTCGTCACGGTGGTTGGAGGCGAGGTTGCAGAACTGGTCGATGAGATAGCCATTGGCGCCATGCAGCTCGACGCCGTCGAAACCGGCTTCGACAGCGAGCGCAGCAGCATCGGTGTAGGCTTGGATGCTGCGCTCGAGCTCCTCGGCTGTCATGGCCTCGGGGGCAGGGATCGGCTGCATGCCCTGCTGCAGGGTGAACATGCTGCCCGGCGCTGCGACTGCCGAGGGGCCGAGCAGGCGAGCGCCTGCAGGCAGGTTGAGCGGATGTCCGACCCGTCCTGTGTGCATGAGCTGCACGAAGATCCGTGAGTCTTTGGCGTGCACC
Organism: Myxococcota bacterium; assembly: GCA_034002465.1. Classification (GTDB taxonomy): domain Bacteria; phylum Myxococcota_A; class Bradymonadia; order UBA4248; family JAVFAO01; genus JAVFAO01. The sequence continues at coordinate 32,623 of JAVFAO010000006.1, read as the reverse complement.
GCCTCGGTCACACGCCTCCAGGCCTGCACCTGCTCGTCATTGAAAAGGCCTGGGATGTTGCAGTAGCCCAAGCCCTCGGGCGCCGGTGCGGTGCCTTCGCTGATGATGAGGCCCGCTTCAGCGCGTTGTGCGTAGTAGGTAGCGACCATCTCGGCGGGAACGTTCTTGGGCGAGCGGGTCCGGGTCATCGGCGCCATCACCACTCGGTTCTTCAAGACGAGCTCGCCCAGGGGAAAGGATTCAAAGAGAGAACTGCTCATATCGGCTCCCAACGAGCGCCTGCTGTCAGAGCGGCGCGTCGAGACAGGGTGAGGAGAGTGGCCGCGCCCTCAAAAAGCGTTCGGCCGCACGGCGTCATGGATGCCGGCTGGGTCGATCTAAGTCATCGCGCACAGAGATCAACGTCTGGCTGCTCTGCTCGTTGTCGATGGGGCAGATGTGGGGATTCGAATGCTGTGATTTCAATAGCTTAGGATCAAAGCCCGAGCGTCAGCACGACCTCGGCGTCACGGATCTGCACTGCTTTGAGGTGACGTTTCGCTGCCGAGTCATCCTCGAGACGGTGCAGGGTAATGCGACCAAGTAAGGGCAAGGCCTCGTTGGCGGCGGTCTGCAAGATGGCTTCGACGGGCTGTCCGGCCCCGCTGACCGAGAGCCCCTCGAGCCGTGGCTCGACGGCAAAAAAGGTGGCTTGGCTCGCATCGTAGGCGATGGCGCTCGACACGCTGACTTCGGCTAGCTTCATCTTGCCGACCACGCCCAACTGCCCCTCGACGGCGAGCTGGAAGTAGAGGCGGTCGCTGCCGCTGCGCAGATCCAAGCGAGGTTCCACCAGGCTCATCGTGCCGACGCGCTCGACCGAGAGCTTCTGTGGAAAGTGTTTGTTCAGCTCGCGCTGCAGCTCCTCCTTGCTGTAGGTGATTTCGAGACCGCAGGCGTTGAGTGGCAACACGAGCAGTAGGCAGAGCTGTAGGAGGCGAAACGGCATGGCGAGTTTCCAGTGCTGAAGGGAGGACGAGCCGCTCGTCCTTTGACCAGCAGGACTCGGATAGCACTGCTCGCCTGGCGAAGCAAGCGCGAGCACCTGAGGGAACAGGCGACAAGAATGCGCTTCGATGCGCTCACGATGGTCGCGTCCTGGGCCCCACCAGCCATGGATACTCCGCTGACCCAAGCGTGCCGCCACGCCTCCACTCTGCGTATCGCTCGGGGAGGCAGCGCGCGCAGGGGCGGTAGCCGCGGGCGATGGCCGTCGCCTCGTCGGCAAAGAACACTCGGTGTTTGACGTACATCCCTTTGGCGAGGTACCTGAGCGCTGACGGGCAATCGAGACGGCCGTAGAGCCGATTGCCCTTGTGTCCACCGAGGGTGCCTGGGGTGTAGCTCTCGTAGGTCTTGCCGTCCACACCGAGCAGACGGTAGCGTCGATGATTCGTGAAGGGCGACTCCGTCATGTAGACCTCACTAGAGTACTCGGTCCAACTCGCCTTGCTCCCACACTGTGTCGAAGCACTCTCTCGGCAAGCCGTCTGTCGTGGACCAGCACATATGCCTTTCGTGCGATGCCAGGTCTGAGCAGGGGGCAGGCCATTCGCGTCGGCAGCGCGCTCGCCCAGCTACTTCGCCGCCGCTTCATCGCTGACGAGGCGCTTCACCAGCGCGAAGCGTGATCCTCGAGCATGCCGTACAGACCCTCGACAGCGACGGGGCCGTCGGGGCCACGGAACGTACCGGTGAAGTGCCCATGGCTCTGCTCGAAGCGGGAGCGTAAGAGAAGCAGATCCTGGTTCTGACGCCGGGCACCCTCGGCGACGAAGCTGAGCTCGAGCTTGCCATCCAGGGTGTTCATGCGCCAGCCCTTCGCTTGGCGTTCAAAGCGCGCTGCGTCCAGGTCAAAGCGTTTGCCATCGAGCCAGAAGGCGTTCTCGTTGTATTCCGCCTCTGCTGGGTTGCTGGAGTTGGTGGTGAGGTTGAAGGCAAGCCGCTGGCCCGAGGGGCTACGTCCCGCGGCGGTGGCCCAATTCCAGCGGGTTTGGTAGGGGTATACAGCGCGGTGGATGTCGAAGAGCGCGGTGCAATGCTCGGCGTCGAGCACGAGCTCTCGCGGCGAGCTGCCTCCTGGCTCCGTCGTGGGAGCGCTGAGCTCGAGCCGGCCGGAGCTGGGCAGGGCAACTTTGTACGAGCACATCCCACCCCTTCGACCTGCAGGGAGCACCGCGACCAAGGCCTGGACCTCGTCACTGCGGCACCGAAGGTCTGCGGTGACGGTAGGGCGTCGCGAGGCGTCCGTACCCCGTGATCGTATTCTGGCTCGCTCGCCAATGGCGAGCTGAAGCCGATGCTGTCGCGCCTCGAGGTGGTTGTGCACGCGCATCCACAAGCCAGGCGCCATGGCAACACAATGGCCGTCACCGAGCTGCAGGTTCACCTCCAGGTCGAGTAGGGGTGAGCCCTCTTTGTATTCGAAAGCTTGTTTTGTCTCCCGATCGAAGACGTAACACCAAGCGGTTTTGAAGTAGCCCAGGTCGACCCAAGCCAGACCCAGAAAATGCGAGGGGCAGACGATCGCAACGTGCTGCCAGGCTTTGGCACGCAGCTTCGCGTACAGCCCCGAAGGCAGCTTCGAGTACTCTTCGAAGCCTTGGTCGTAGCGACCGAGAGGCCAGGTGTTCGGCGTATGGCTGGGGCGCATGGCAGCTCCATCACAGGCTGGCGGTCCACGAAACGAGCTCCGCTCGCCTTTGCACTGTCGCCCCATTTCCAAGTGCGCACAAGCACACTTGCGAAAGCGGGGGTTCAACCCGATAAACAGCTCACCGCAGGGGACTGGGCTTGTCTTGCGCTGGTGTCGAGCTTCGACCAAGTCATCAGGCTCCTGCAGACTGTCGGTTTTCCACATTCGCCCACAAGCTGGAGTTGAGACAAGGAACAATGCAGGCCTCGTCGAATCAGTCCGGGGGGCTACGTCTACACCACTCTGTTGCGCTCTCTTTGGTGGAGGAGCTAGGCAGCGCTTGGCGTGACGGAGAAACGCCGCGTTGTTCCACAACACGCAAGAGGACCGGAGACATGATAACACGAGACTTGCTTCGTCTGCTGCTTCCCATCACGCTCGGGCTGTTCGTCAGCGCTCAGGCCATGGCAGAGGAGAGCTGGCTCTGCGAGGCAGTGGGGACCGACTCCTCCTGCATGGACAACGGCGATGGCTACAAGACCTGCTACGACCAGACGGCGACAGGGATGGGGATGGGCGAGTCCGAGTCGACCGCCCGCGTGATGGCCGAGGTCAACTGCAACGACCACATGACCAGCCTGGTGATCGCTGGAAACATGGGCGGCGGTGCCTCCACAAAGATGCCCTGTCGGTCGACCACCTGTAGCCGCGGCGAAGGCAAGGCAGATTCAGGGAGTAAAGCGACTCAGCCCAGCAGCCCCAGCACCCAGGCTGCGGGGCTACCGGTCGAGTGTCAGCAGGCGGTCGACTTGCTCTGCGAACGCTGCTCTGAGGAGAGCGCGATGTGTCAACAGGCGCGGACGGTGAGGGAGGCTGACGCCGCTTCCTGTCAAGGCATGTTACTTCAGTACGATGTGGCCACCACCATGATGCAGTCCTCTGGGCAGCTCGCCAACTGGTGTGGTGGAGCCGAGTACAAGCCGAGCTATGCCGCTGAATGCGAGCAAGTCGCGATGCTGCTTTGTGCCACCCGTGGCACCGGCAGTCCCATTTGCAAGCAGGGTCTCGCTGCCATGAACTCGACTGCAGCGGAGTGTGCCGCCGCCTTTCAAGCGTATTCCGAAAGGCTTCCTCAACTCCAGGCGTCAGGACAGCTTCAGGGGTGGTGTCTGGGGCAGTGACACCTGCTCCGGACGGTGGGCCAGCCAGTCTGCACGCTCCAGTGACCAGACCTCTTTCTCGGTGTAGCGCGGGTCGACGAAGCGCTCCGCTTCGACGGCGATGAGCTTGGCCCCGGCCTTCTCCTTGAGCCGGCGAGAGCGCAGATTGCCCACGGCATTGTTGACGACCAATCGCTCGAACCCTAGAGATTCAAAGGCGAAATCGGTGATGGGAAGCAGCGCCTCGGTCATCAGCCCCTGACCCCAGAAGCGACGACCGAGCCAGAACCCGCGGTTGTCCGGTCGCTCTCCTCGGAAGAGCTCGACCGCCCCGATGAGCTCGCGCCGAGGGTCGAGGGGCGAGGCTAAGGTCTGCTTCAGGAAGAGCCCCCAGGCCCAACGGTTCTGGCCCAGATGGGGCAGAATTTGTGTTCGAAGATGCAGCTCGACGCCGCCCTCCGGATAGGGCCAAGGGACCACCGCGCTCAGCGGCGCTATCACCTCCCAATCCACGAAATGCCTGGTGTAGGCCTCAGCATCCTCAAGACGGGGAGGGGCGAGGAAGAGGCGCTCGGTTTCGAATATCGGAATGGCTTGTGTCACTGGGTCCTCGCTTCGCTCGCTCGTCGTCCACTTCGGCGTTGCCGCTATCGGAGACGGTCTTCTCGTCTGGGTGCATTGATCGCGCCTTGACTCGGCATGGATGGCTCGCACATTGCCCCGGCGCGAAGGAGTGGAGCACGCGCTTGCGCAAAGACGCGTGGCAGAGGCATCCGTTCCACGGCAAAGGAGATGCGATAGTGAATGCGAGCGGAAACGCAATCGAAAGGGAGCGAAGGGCACGCATCCTCGTGCCATTCCGAAGGAATCGTCGCTGGCGCGAGGTCGGTGCCCGAGAGCGAACGAATGCAATCGACGAGCCGCGGCCCAGGGTGTCTTTTCGCCCGAGACAGCTCCTCGGGGCGCTGCTGGCGCTCTCTCTCGTGCTGCTGCTCTGGTGGGGGCTTCACTTTTACCTCGTTTCCAGGTTGAGCAGCGCGACCGGCATGGCTTCTCCGCTCTTGTTGTGGCCCGCTCTTGCTTTGAGTGTTGCCTATTTGCTTGGCCGCGGGGTGGCACGTTTCTTTCGCCCTGCTGCTCACTTGCTGGTCTGGATAGGTGCGGTCTGGATGGGCGTGTTCTGTGTGCTTCTGAGTGTGGTCGCGGTGCACGACCTCTTCTTGCTGCTCCCCTTCGAACGCTTCGCCTCTGGCCGTGCACCCGATTGGCTGCTCTGGAGTCTTCGCGTGGCCTTTGGCGCAGGCCTGCTCGCCAGCGCCTGGGGGATGCGGCGCGCGCTCAGCGGCCCTCGCCTGCGTCGGCTGAGGGTCGAGCTGGCGGGCCTGCCGCAGCAGGGGCTTCGCGTGGCGCATTTGAGTGACGTGCATATCGGCGAGACCATTGGGAAGCGCTATCTGGCGAAGGTCGAGCGGGTCGTGCGGGAGGCAGATGCAGACCTGGTGGTGCTGACCGGAGATCTGAGCGACGAGCACAATGGCGGTGATGGCAGCGGTTTTCGCATGCTCGCGTCGCTGCCGAGTCGGACGGGGCTGGTGCTGGCGTGTACAGGGAACCATGAGCTCTATGCGGGCGGTGAGCGCAGCATCGACGCCATGGGCGCTGCGGGGATACGGGTGCTGCGGCAGGAGCACGTGCTGCTCGACTTGGGCGATGGCATTCCTTCGCTCACTGTCGATGGCGCACGGCTCGCCACGCAGGGAAGACGGCTGGTGATCGCAGGAATCGATGATCCTCAGTTTCCGGGCGGGCGTCCCGAACAGCGTTTGGAGGCAGCGTTGGAAGGCGTCGACCCCGCCGTACCGGTGCTGCTCTTGGCCCATCAACCGGTTGGGCTGGAAGCGATCGATGCGCTTCAACGCCAGCGGCGCGGGGAGAGCTTGAGTCGACACCCTTCGCTGCTCATGCTCAGTGGCCACACCCATGGAGGTCAGCTCCCACCCATCATTTGGCTGAGCCGTTTGTTCTATCGCTACGTCCGCGGTCTTCATCGCATTGGTAGCGTGGTGCTGTCGGTGTCCAACGGAACCGGCTATTGGGGACCGCCGCTACGCCTGGGGGCGCCCGCAGAGGTGGTACTCTATGAGCTGCGGGCAGCGTGAGTGTGGTCTCACTGGATTGGATTCGTCTGTAGCGAGCGGATGGAGGAGATGATGTCCAGCTCTGTTTGGTATTCGTCGCAGCTCAGGAGCGAGGAGCAGGTGCGCTCCAGATAGAAAGTGCCGACGAGCTCCCGCTCGCTGTCGAGAGGCAGACGCAGGAAGAGGCGGCTGACCCTCGCGAGGCGGTTCATATGGAAGCCGTCATGCGAGCTGCCAATGCTGACCTCCATGTCGATGAAGCGCCAGCTCAGGCCTTCGGGAGCGAGCTGCTCGCAGCGGATCGAGGCATCTTCGTCGTGTCGTTTCGCAAAGTAGTCCGAGACTTGGCGTTCCGTCTCGAATTGCTGGTGCTCGCGCAGCTCGAGCAAAGCAGTGTGCTCCCAACCCAGAGACATGAAGAGCCGATTGTTCTCGAGCTCCAGCGTGCTCGTCGCTCGTTCTGGCAGGCGAAGCTCTAGATTCCACGCGTCGATCACCAACATGTCGCTTGCCTCCTCCTCCGCGCCGACCGGCGAGCAGAGAACCAACACCATCCAAACACAGCTCAAAACCAGCACTTGTCGCGACATCTCGACCTCCACAGGCGCTTGCCCTCATCAGACTGCGAGAACCGCGACCTGACGTCAAGTCGCCCTCTCGTATCAAAACAAAGGCCGGGAGGGCGTAGACCACAGCGCCTGCCTCAGCGCTCACTCCCTTTGCGGCCGGGATGAACGGTCGCGCGCGAAAAGGATCTTCGTAGGTGAGGCTCGAGACAGCGAACGGCAGGCCAGGAAGCAGAGGGCTTCTCGTTTGCTCTGGGGGAACGGAGCTCTCGACAGCGTCAATTCAAGCGGAATTTCGAGAGGATGCGTGCACGTCACGCACCGTCGTTGGCGCTCAAGTCCAGCGCGGGAGCTGCAGAATCCAGTTGTGAAAGCGATGACGCTTGCCTCTCAGGCTGCTGGCCTCGACCCCGGCCCTGGCCACGGTTCGCATGACCTGCTCACCCCATCCTCCTCGGGGGATGCGCAGGGCCACGCGTCCGAGCTCGGCCGCGACCAAGGTGTTGCTCTCCTCGCTGCTCAAGGTGCGCAGCCCGAACGAGGCGAAGAGCTCGTCGTAAAAGGACTTTCGGCGGTAGTGGCCAATCGGACCGCGGTGAGGCTCACGCTGGGGATGCACCACGGTGACCCGAACATAGATGATGCCACCTGGCTTCATCTGGGTCACGCAGCGTTGCAGCAGCTCACGCAGCTCTGCTTCGTCGACGCAGCTCAAGCAGGCAGCGAAGAAGACCAGGTCAGCGCCCTGGAAACCGTCGAAGTCCCGCATGTCTTCGACGGCGAAGCTCAAGCGAGGGTTTCCCTCGCTGCGCTCTTGCGCAACACGGACAAATTCTGGATTGATATCAATGCCATGTACGCGATCCGCGAGCTGCAGGCAGCGCCTGGACCAGTCCCCTGTGGCGCAGGCGACGTCGACTGCTTTCTCGAAGCGCCGACCGGCGGTGAGGTGCTCGAGGCGGTCGAAGACGCAGTCGAGCAGCGCCGAGTGGGCCACCCGCAAGAGGAGCTCCGCCTGATGAGTGCGTGTATACGAAAACATCCCACGATAGGGCTGTGTTTGCCATGCGCTCGCGATGCTGTCCATTGCTTCTTCTCCTCGACACGGCTAAGAAAACGCTGCGTTTCTCGTCGTAGAACTGGTGCTTCCTCTGCTTGCGATCAGGTCTAGCCTCGAGCGCTCAGAAGCGGCCCGCCAGGCCAACGGCCATACCATCGGGGCTCAGCGCCAGGCTCGGGACCAGGACAAGGCCAGAGGGAGCGGCCTCGACGGCCATGGAATCGGAGAGCTCGTAGGCGATGATGGGGGCGGCGATGATGGCCCCTATGCCCATCACCAGTGGAACCTCGCTGCCCGTATTCTGTGCCATCCACGAGCCGAGGATGCCCAGGCCGCTGCCGACGGCGCTGCCCAGGAAAGGGGCCCACCACGCGCCCTGTCCGCCCATCAGCTCTCCGCTCGCCCAGACACCCATGGGATAGCCGACGTTGAGCCCGGCCACGCCACCAATGAAGATGCTCGCCAGTTCGTCACCCAGCGAGTCCCACCCCTCTCCGTATTCATCGTAGTAGCCGGAGTCTTTGACCAGGGCTTCGCGAGCGAGCGCCCAGCTCGGCACGCCAACGACCAACGCCGAGGCGAAACCACCGCCAAGCTCTGCAAGAATACGCCAACCCGTGCCAGGTCTGTCGAGCATTTCCTCGCGGCTGATGCTGAGCTCATCCACCTCGAAGTCGTAGGCTGCATCGTTGTCGGCGAAGGCGCTCGCGCTGCTGCTCAGGAGAACGATGACAGAGACCGCGATCGGTAGGGATCGAACGAATCCGTTGAAGCGTTGGTGTTTGGCTCGCATGATTCCTCCTGGTGAGCGGCGAGGAGCGGCGTTGCGCCGCGACCCGAGAGGAGGCTTAGCGAGTCTCGTGCCAGAATGATCTTGCCAGTAATATCATTAGCTTAGGTGTGAGTGGAGGAGTGTTACGGCAGCGTTTGCACAGAACCGTTGCCGCAGCCTAGGACAGCGTCTGCTCCACTCGCGGCCGGTGCAAGCGAACGCGGAGTCCGAAACCCGAAACCCGCACCCCGTACCCCGTAACCCGAAACCGCTGCGAGTCAGCGCCCCCAGTGCTCCTTGCCGCTGCACAGCATGGCGTAGCGGAGCGCGCCGAGCAGGCTGAGCATGTTGGCTTCGTCAATGAACGGGAAGCTTGGCGACATGGCTTGCAGGTCGGTGACGGCAGAAGGGAAGCTGCGGCTCCCCGAGCTGAGACCAAAGCGCGTGCTGATGCCGAAGCGGCGCTGTTGGATGTCGAGATGGAGCAGGTCTTGGCCAGCCCGATGTGAATAGCCCAAGGCCACCGTGAACGGCTCTTCGAAATGAATGGCGACACTCGCCCCGCCTGGCGGCTCGAGGCGCAGGCCCTGTTCATCGAGCTGCACTGGGATGCGAGTCTGGCTCTCGGGATCGACCGCCGCGAACTGGGCCGCCGTCGGTCTGGCCTCCGGCAAGAAACCCAGGGGGCCAAGCTCGGCCTTGGGGCGTTCGGGGGCACCCTCCCGGAGCACCTCGATGGGCAGATCCCGAAGGCTTTGGCCTGCGAGCTTGAGCTCGTTGATGGCTGCTTCGTCCGGCACATAGCGGAAGGGATAGACCTGCCCCGCCTGGATGCTCGGCTCCTCGAGATCGGAAACGACGGTGGTCTGCACCAGTTCACAGGCGCGACCATCGCTCAGGGTGCACTCGAAGAAGACCTTGATCTGCGGCTTCTTGTTGATCCGCACCCCGGTGCCCTTGACCCGTGTGATGATGGCATCGGTGAAGCGTCCGCGTTCCTTCAGGGCTTGCTCACGTCGTTCGCGCTCGCGCTTGGCGAGGGCCAGCGCTCGTATCAGCGCCGGAATCAAGAGCGCGATGAGGAGCGGCAGGCCGTAGACAAAGACCGGATGCAGGTCTGGCTCGATGCGTATCTGCTCCAGCGGCGGCGAAGACGCGCCCAGGTTGGCGAGCAGCGGCAGCGCAACGAATTGGAAGAAGAGCAGCCAAGCGATGGCCCAAAACAGCAGCTGATGCAAGCGCAACTTGGCAAACCACTGGGCAGCGTTTTGTGGGATGGGCGTGCCACGCGCTGTCTTGGGTTTGGTCGGCGGCAGAAGGCGAAGGTAGAGCAGACCTGCTCCTTGCCCTCCAGCACCCAGCATCCCGAGCGACCACCACAAACTCAGCGAGAGCATGCCGATGCCAAAGACGCTGATCGAGAGCTGGCCTATGGCAAAGACCCCTCGTGCCATCTGCCCAATCGCGATGATCCCCAACGCCTCCTGACCGATGGCGATGACGCCGGTGGCATGCTGACCGATGGCGATGACGCCCGTGGCGTGCTGATCGATGGCGATGAACTGCATCTGCTGCTTTTCCTCCCTTGCCCTCAACTCTGCTCGTTCATCGCGCCCAGGCCGACGTAGTCCGAAGAACCGTACCCATAGAGCATGCCGACGACTTCCGTAGCGCGCAAGACCGCAGCAGAGGCATCAATCAATTGCTCGCGTAGCTGCGTGCGCGCGGCATTCAGTCGCAATGGCTGCATGGGACCGCTCTGGCTCTGGCTGCGGGCCTCGTCGAGCAGGCTCTTCAGCTCGGACACGGCCTTGTCGCGCAGACTCGCGCTGTCCTTGTGCATCAGGATGAAGTTGCGCAGCTTGTTGGCATGCTCGAGGTGCTCGCCGCTGCTGCTCTCGAGACCGGGAGGTGCGTCGAGTCGACGCGCGGCGTGTTCGATGACCAGCTCGACGAGCACGCGCCAGCGGCTGTGCCAGCGCGACAGCCGAGCATGCGCACTGGGCAGGTCCTCACTCTGCTCGAGGGCAAGCTCTGCTCGCCGCAAAGCTTCGTCCGCTTGCTGCAAGCGCAGGCGGTGAGCCTCCAAGGTGGCAGCAATCGCCTGCAGGACCGGTAGATCCTTCGTCCCACGCTGCTCGGCTTGGGCAATCCTCTGTGAGAACAAGTGACACAAGGCATCGAGCTGCGCCCTCAGTGCAAGTTCCATCTGCGACGGCACGGGAAACTCCATTCAAATTTTCGCTCGCTCTCGCGAGACCCTCGCAGCGCTGCGCCTGCGCATCGGATGCGCCCGCGACAGACGCTGACTCGCGCCTCGCTTCACTCGCTTTCAAGTTTTCGCTCGCTCTCGCGAGACCCTCGCAGCGCTGCGCCTGCGCATCGGATGCGCCCGCGACAGACGCTGACTCGCGCCTCGCTTCACTCGCTTTCAAGTTTTCGCTCGCTCTCGCGAGACCCTCGCAGCGCTGCGCCTGCGCATCGGATGCGCACGCGACAGACGCTGACTCGCGCCTCGCTTCACTCGCTTCGGGCTCGCCCCAATGCAAGCCCCGCCTCCATATTCCACACAACCAGCCGTTCGTCTCCCCATCTCGCGCGTCAAGACCGCGCTCGTGCTCGTTTCCTGCCTCGGCCAAGGCTCGTTTCGGCCCTGCTCTGCCCATGCCCCCTGTGTTCGTTCTCCGTCTCTGCGCAGTTGCATCCGAAGCAATTGACTGATACTTCTTCCCAGTCGAATGCTTCTCGTTGTTCGAACAACGGGGCGTCTTCGGAAAGGCAGCAATGGACGAGGGGCGACTGCTACTAGGACGCTACGAGACCCAGAGCCTCATCGGCGAAGGGGGCTACGGTAAGGTTTACAAAGCCCGACAGACCAGTACTGGCCAGTGGGTCGCCGTCAAGGTCCTCTCGCTCGACCACATCAAGAGCCGAAAACGTCTCGACGAGGTCAACGCGCGCTTCCAGCGCGAAATGGAGCTCGTCGCCCGCCTGCGCCACCCCAACATCGTCACCCTGATCGACTCCGGTCTCGAAGAAGAGACTCGGATCATGGTCATGGAATATGTCGACGGCGAAAACCTCCAACAGCGCTTGGCGCGCGGACCCCTCGATATCGCGCTCACTCGACGTGTATTCCTACAGATCTTGGATGCGCTTGCGGAAGCACACGCCAAGGGGGTCATCCACCGCGATTTGAAGCCCGGCAACATCATGCTCAGTGGGCGCGAGAACCGTCCCACGGTGAAGGTCCTCGATTTCGGTATCGCTCGCGTCTGCGCCCCCGTCAGCGAGACCGAGGCTCGGCCGCTCACCCAGCAAGGGGCCGTGCTCGGGACACCCTCATACCTCGCACCTGAGATCGTCCTCGGAAAACCGGCGAGCGCTGCCAGTGACCTCTATGCCATTGGTCTGCTGATGGCCGAATGTCTCGCTGCTCGACGCATGATCGAAGGCGAGAACTCCGTGCAGACCTTCATGAAACACGTGCACGAGCCGCTCGTGTTGCCCGAGCACATCGCCAACAGCGTGCTCGGGCCAGTGATCGAGCGCGCCTGCGCCAAGGACCCCGCTCAGCGCTTTGCCAGCGTCGATGAGCTGCACGATCTGCTCGACGAGCTCGATTGCTCAGAGGCCGAGCGACTCGGACGACCCCAGAGTGGTCCCAGCGTTCTGCCCGAGAAGCGCCACGAGCCCGAGGAGGAGCTTGCGTTCGCCAGCACCCAAGCCATGCGACCGTTCTCCAATGAGCCCCACCGCGAAACGCCCAAATCCCCCGAACGCACCCCCATTGCCCGCCACGATAGCGGTGCAGGCTTCTGCGCCACCAGCGCCCTCGAGCTCGATAAACCTCAGCGCAAGACCAGCTCTGAGACGTCGAAGAGCAACGATGAGGAACAGCCTCCAAGCGCCCCCATCGTGCTCCTCAACAACAAGCCCGAGCGCGCTCAACGCTCCGCTGCTGCAGACCCATCGCCGGGCGACCGCAAGCCCCGAGCCTCATCGAATCCACAGCTCCGTGAGCTCGAGGCGCGCGCCCCCACCGTTCAGACCAATGCGCGTATTCGCGTGTTGACCTTGATTCTGCTCATTCTCATCGTCCTCGTCGTGCTGCTCTTCAGCCTTCGCTAGGACGACGGCAAGGTGGCTGTGCTCGCCTTCAATCGAAATGCCGCCTTGCCACCTTCAAAACGAAAGCTTCACGCTCACTCTCGGGCAGAGAGCAACACTGGCGTCGTATTCTTTCAACGTCGAGATATCCGTTGAAGTCCCAAAGGTGCCAGAGCAACAACGACGCTGGCACGCCAGGCAACAGCCACGTCCACCAAGGAAAGTGCCCACCCACCGGGTCGATGTGCGCCTGCACCCGATCCTCCGGCCAGCCGCTGAACTGCTTCAGATGCAAGGCGAAGCGAAGACGCCGTTGTCTGGCTTGCCAACCTCGCGGACCCAAGGCCGAGCAATGAAACGTCGGGTGCTGCTGCAACCAGGCGCGCAACCCAGGTTTGCTGCGGAAATGCAGACAGCCCTGGCTCGAGCCGTCCTCTCGTGCGATGAAGCGCCACAGCTCCAGCAACTTCAACTGAGCGTGGATACAAAGGAAGGTGAGCTGCAACGGGGCTTCGCAGCCCGCGTAGCGGGCGCCACAGATGCCCACCGAGGCCAGCTCTTCACGTTGCATCTGGCTGAGCACTTGCCATGTCGGTGCGTCCATGTCTCCCCCGTAGCAGCGACCGCAGCGCTGACCGCTTCTGTGTTGCGCCGACCAAGCGAGATGTCAACGATGATGAGCAAGCCAACCGTCTACGCCTCTGAGCTGCTGACCCCTTCGGTTTTCATTGAACGTGTCGGCCGCTTCTCTGTCCTGGTCGAGCTCGAGCTGCAGGGCCAGCTTCGCCGCGTGAAGGTATACCTCGCCAATCCCGGTCGAATGCACGAGATGCTGCTGCCAGGCGTCGTCATGCACCTCGCCCCGCGCCCCGGTCGAAGTCTGGCCTGGGAGGTACTGGCCCTTTCGTGGAGCCAGCGCTGGCCAGGTGATCAGCCTCGAGTGGTCTTCGTCAACGCGGCGAAGCTCAATGATGTGGCAGAGGTGCTGCTTCGGCAGAGACGAATTCCTAGTCTGTCGGAATACGAGATCGAGCAGCGCGAGGTCACACTTCAGCACCGCGATGGAGGGCCGCAATCCAGCTCTCGCATCGACTTCCTCCTGCGCAAGACCTCGGGCGAGCGCCGCTTGCTCGAGCTCAAGTCGGTGACCTTGGTGGAGCATGGGCTCGCCATGTTTCCCGACGCCCAGACGGCGCGCGCGCTACGGCACGTCGAGGCCCTGCGGCAAGCCAAGCTCCCGGCCACCTTACTCTTTCTGATTCAGGGCCAGGCCGAGCGCTTCTCCCCCGACTTGCACAACGACCTAGCGCTCTCGCGCGCGCTCTTCGAGGCGCGTTCGGAGCTCGAGCTGCTGGCCGTTCAGGTTGACGTGGTGCTCCAACCCGACGAGGGCACAGGCTTGGCTCGCTGTGTGCTGGGCGCGTCGCTCAGGACTCTGCCCATCGACTGGCAGGGCCACCCGGAGCGCTTGGCATTGCAGCGAGGACTGGAGGACCGCGGCTGCTACCTGTTGGTCCTGCAGCTTGGTGGAGAGGGTGTTGCTGGCGTTTCGATCTGGGTTGGCGCGCTCGGGGAGCTGACCTTCGAGCCGGGCTACTACGTCTACGTTGGCTCTGCGCGCCGCGCGCTGAGCGCCAGGGTTGCGCGCCATCTGCGGCGTCGGAAACAATTTCACTGGCATATCGACTACTTACGAGAGTATGCCCGTTCGATTCGCGCCTTCCCCATTCGAGCTGTGGAGGCCGAGTGTGCATTGGCAGCGCAGCTCAGGGCGCTGGGTCCGGCGGTGCGCGGCTTCGGGTCGAGCGATTGCGGCTGCGGCGGCCATCTCTTTGCCGTGGGAGAGCGGGACCCGGTTCATGGCGCAGCCTTTCAGGCGCTGTTGACGAGGTGGCGCCATGGGTCAGAGCCGCGCTGAGCGAGCACCCTGTGCCCGGTGCCCGCACCGCCCGTAGTAGTAGCCGAAGGGGTTGACAAGTGACGCCGAGCCGTCGACATTGGCGCCCGTCGACGCCCTCTCGAGGGCTCGCGTGCTTTGAGCTTCCGGTCGAGATTCCTTTCCTTCATCGTCACAGAGTGCAGAACATGACAGAACAGCGGACTCATCAAGATCCGACGCCCGAGATTCTCAACCTCATGGAGATGGCCACCCAGTTTCCTCCCATGGCTGTCCCGCTTGCCGAGTTGGCCTTCAAGATCGGCCTGGCTGAGCTCGGCGAGCGCATCGTGCGTATGGGACTCGATGGACCTCGGCCCGGTATTGAGTTTTTTTTCGTGTCGGCCAACGCCGCGCGGAGGCAGGGCCAGTTCCAGAGAACGCGCGAGCTGGTTGCCGAAGCGTTGCAACGATTCGTCGAGATGTTGGAGGACGGGGAGAATGAGCTCGATGAGGAAGGCCAACGCCTGCTGCACCTCATCCGCCTCGGCATGGCCACTTTGGTCTTCGATGAGAAGGATCCTCACGCCGATCCTGATTTCATCGAAGCACTGCGGACTGACCTTCCTCGCCTCGATCCCATCTTTGCGGCTGACCCCTTCTATCGGACCCTATTGGCTCAGACCTACTGGTTCTCCAGTCGAGAGAAGAGCGAGCGCGAGTGGGACAACGCCATCGAGCTCGACGAGAGCGAGCTTGCGTGGAATGCGCGCGGAACCTGGTACAAGGATGCAGAACGCAGCCTCGACGATGCGGAGGATGCCTACCGTGCTGGCTTGGAGGCGCACCCCGAAAGCAGCCTGCTGATGCATAATCTAGCCCAGGTGCTGATCGCTCGTGCCGAGCAAGGTGGCTTCGAGCGCCCGGTGCTGCGAAGATTGCTCACCGATACCGATGCGTTGTTGCTTCGGGCTTTGCGCGGTGACAGTCCGCGAGGGCTGCGACGACACATCCATGAGACGCGAGAGGGGTTGGATCGCCTGTGGACCGCTTTCAGAAGTGAAGAGGGTGCAGACGAGCGTCCGCGTCATGATCGGCAAGGCGGTCGCAGACGTGGTGAGCACCCGAAGCTCCCTGCGGTTGGCGATGTGGTGGTCGGGACCGTGAGCTCGATCCCTCGCTACGGCGTCTTCATCAAGTTGCCCGCTGGTGGGGTCGGCCTGCTGCACAAATCGGAGATGGCACAAGAGGAGGTTGATGACCCAGCGCAGTTCGTCCAGATCGGCGACGAGCTCAGCGTCGAGGTGATCGCCATCGTGAGCGGCGACGGCAAGCGGCCTCGAATCAGCCTCTCCCAACGATCGCGGCAAGCACGAGAGAGCTAGTCGCGTCGTTCTCCCTACGGCAAGGCTCCCGTGTGCGGCTCGAGCGCGGGCAGGTGGTGTCGCGTCTCGCTGCGTAGGTGATTGGGATTCCAAAGGGCACATCCCTTTGGCGGGGGCCAGAGCCCCACGATGAGCATGCCAAGGAACGCCCGAGCCTTGTCGAATCCAGACACTGCAGATTCATTGCCGGCCAGTTTCGCGACTGTGCCTGGCGAGCTCCCACCTGGCGTGACGGCCAAGCGCAACGTCCTGGGCTCTGAAGCCGTGGGGCGTCTGCTGCTGCGCTTTGCCGTACCCGCCATCGTCGCGACCACTGCAAGCTCGTTTTACCATGTCATCGACAGGATGATCATTGGGAACGGCGTGGGGCCACTTGCCATCTCTGGTCTTGCCTTGACCTTTCCCATTTGGATACTTGCCGTTGCGCTCGGCACGCTGGTGGGAGCCGGAGCGGGGGCGGTGGTGTCGATTCGTCTGGGTGAGCAGCGCCTGGATGACGCGGTGCGCACTCTGGGAAACGCCTTGGTGCTCAATCTGCTGGTGGGGACGAGCTTTGCCGTCCTGGCGCTGAGCTTTCTGGATCCGCTTCTGCTGCTGTTTGGGGCGAGTGAGCAGACACTGCCCTATGCGCGCGACTTTATGCAGGTGATCCTGTCGGCGACCACAGTGACCCACGTCTTTTTTGGGCTCAACAACATCATGCGTTCATCGGGGCATCCGATGAAGGCGATGGGCTCGGTCTTGCTCACCGTCGCTGTGAACTTGGTCCTTGCGCTGCTCTTCGTCCTGGTCTTGGGGTGGGGCATTCGAGGTGCGGCCTGGGCGACGGTCCTCTCGCAGGGCGTGGGTATGCTGTGGGTTTTGGCCCATTTCCTTGGGGTGGGGCGGCGCGATGGTCCGCTTCCAGAGGTTCGCTTTCGGCGTGGTTGTTTTCGTCTCTCCTGGCGCACTGTAGGACAGATCGTGGCCATTGGCGCCTCGCCCTTCCTCATCCACACCTGCGGCAGTCTGGTGGCGATTCTGACCAACCTGCAGCTTGGACGGCATGGTGGAGACCTAGCCATCGGGGCCTACGGTGTGATCCAGAGCGTGCTGATGTTCGTGGTGATGGTGATCTTTGGCCTGACCCAAGGGATGCAGCCGATTGTGGGCTTCAATTATGGTGCGCGGCAGCTCGACCGGGTGCAGCGGGCGCTGGCGTTGACCATGCTCTTCGCGACAGCGGTGTCGATTCTCGGCGTCTTGGTCTGCCAGCTCTTTCCCTGGACGTTGGCGCAAGCCTTCAGCTCGGACGAAGCTTTCGTTCAGGTGGTTGTGCGGGGTATGAGAATACAGTCCGCGCTCTTCTTCGCCGTCGGATTTCAGATTGTGGTCTCGAACTTCTTCCAATCGATCGGCAAGGCGAAGGTGTCAATTGTCTTGTCGTTGACGCGGCAGATCCTCTTTTTGCTGCCGCTCTTGCTGCTCTTTCCAGCGCTCTGGGGGCTCGACGGCGTGTGGGCAGCGACACCTGCCGCAGACTTGCTGTCGGCGCTGGTCACAGGGCTGATGTTGTGGCTGCATGTACGAAGGGGACTCTTCCGAACGCGCCCGCTGGGGACGCTCGCCACCGCTGGCCTCTGAGTGCAGACGCACTCAGCCATCTTGGGGGGTGTCAAGAGGCCCAAGGCGCGCGAGTAGGGTGGCTGCCGCTTCGACCGCAGAGATGCCGCGTTGGCGTATGCTCGCTTCCAACTCCAGCACTTTGTCGTTGACGCCGGGTTGCTGGTAGAACCAGTTGCGAAGCCCATCATCCAGGAGCTGGTGTAGCCAATCGACTGCGCCGCGAATACGTTTCCGCTCACGGTCTCCACTCTTGGTCATGATCTCCCTGTGCTTGCCAATCGTGTCCCACAGATCTTCGAGACCTGTGCCCTCGCGGGCGCTGCACGGCAACACGGGCGGACTCCAGAGTGGGTTGCAGTGGGTCAGCAGATGCAACGCCGTCTGGAATTCTTGGCAAGCGCGGACCACGCGCCCCACGTTGTCGCCGTCAGCTTTGTTGACCACCACCGCATCGGCGAGCTCCAGGATGCCCTTCTTGATGCATTGCAGCTCGTCACCGCCACCAGCGATCATCATCACGAGGAAAAAGTCCACCATGGACGCGACCGCTGTCTCACTCTGTCCCACCCCCACAGTCTCGACGATGATGACGTCGAAACCGGCGGCCTCGCAGACCAACATGGTCTCTCGGGTCTTGCGCGACACGCCACCCAGGGTGCCACCGCTGGAAGTGGGGCGGATGAAGGCGCGGTCGTTGGTCGAGAGGTTGATCATCCGTGTCTTGTCACCGAGCACCGCACCACCACTCAGAGTGCTCATTGGGTCGATGGCGAGGACGGCGACCTGCAGACCTTTCTCGGTGATGAGGCTCCCAAAACTCTCGATGAAGGTGCTCTTCCCAGCACCAGGAACACCAGTGACGCCAAGGCGAAGCGCTCTGCCGCAGTGAGCCTGAAGCTTGCTGAGGACCTGCGCTGCCATCTCCTGGTGGGAAGGCAGGGCCGACTCGATGAGGGTGATGGTGCGAGAGAGCGTGAGGCGGTTGCCTGCGAGCACTCCCTGAACATATTCGTCTGCATCCTTCAGCATGATGATTCTTTGTTGGGTGGAGCACCCTGGAAGGGGCCTTCGCTCTGAGGTCCTGAGCGCGATTGCCACTGATTTCGCTTTCTCGAGCGAGCTCCCACAGCGTCGCTGCCGAGCTGTGGTGCAGAGACAAAGAGCTCGGGTGGTCGAAAGCGGGGCAAAGCCCCGCAGCAAGTTAGCCACTGTGGCACGAGGTGCCAGGGTGGCATGAGCGATGGGCACGCGCCCCAGAGCAGGAGCATCGAGCTTCACTCTCGATTTTGCTGCGCCTCGATGAGCTCGAGGGTACGCTTTGCCGAATCGATGACCGAGGTGCCAGGACCGAAGATGGCCTTCACACCGGCTTCGTAGAGGAATGCATAGTCGGTGGGGGGGATCACACCGCCAGCCACCACCAGAATGTCTGCAGCGCCTGCCTCGCGCAGCTCGGCGATGAGCTCGGGGATCAGACTTCGATGCCCTGCTGCCAGACTGGACACGCCGAGCACATGCACGTCATTCTCCATGGCCATTTTGGCGGCCTCATGGGGCGTCTGGAAGAGCGGCCCGATGTCGACGTCAAAGCCAAAATCTGCGAAGGCCGTACCCACCACTTTCACACCGCGGTCGTGACCATCTTGCCCCATCTTGGCGAGCAGAATACGAGGTCGTCGTCCATTTTCATCGAAAAAGTGCTGTGTTCTTGCCCGAAGTTCTTCCAGCGCATCTGGTCGCTTGCTGAACTCGGCGGCGTATGCTCCCGAGACGCATACGTTGTCGCTGACGAAGCGGCCGAAGACCTGCTCCAAGGTAGCAGAGACCTCGCCGATGGTAGCCCTGGCTCGGATCGCGGGCAACGCAGCAGCGAGCAGATTGCCACCATCCTCGGCAGCGGCACGCAGCTCTGCGAGGCAGCGCTCGACGAGCGTGTTGTCACGGCTGTGGCGGATTTCATGGAGGCGGTCGATCTGCTCGTCGCGAACCGCCGAGGAGACCTCTCGCACTTCGAAGTCGAGCTGCGTTTGCTCGAGTTTGTATTTGTTGACGCCGACAATGACCTCGAGGCCTTGGTCGATGCGGGCCTGCTTGCGGGCTGCGGACTCCTCGATGCGGCGTTTGGGCATGCCAGCTTCGATGGCCTTGGCCATGCCGCCGAGTGCCTGCACCTCGTCGATGACCTTCTGGGCCTCTTGGGCAATGGATTGGGTCAGCGACTCGATGTAATACGAGCCGCCCAAGGGATCGATGACGCGGCAGACCTGCGACTCCTCCTGCAGGATGAGCTGGGTGTTCCTGGCGATGCGGGAGGAGAAGTCCGTCGGCAGGCCGATGGCTTCGTCGAAGGAGTTGGTGTGCAGCGACTGGGTTCCGCCGAGTACGGCGCTGAGGGCCTCGAGGGTGGTGCGAATGATGTTGTTGTACGGGTCTTGCTCGGTGAGACTCCAGCCCGAGGTCTGGCAGTGTGTTCGCAGCATGGAGGAGCGGGGATCTTTGGGGGCGAAGCTCTGCATGAGCCGGTACCAGAGCAGCCGAGCTGCGCGCAACATCGCAATATCCATGAAGAAGTTCATTCCGATGCCGAAGAAGAACGAGAGCCTTGGGGCGAACTCGTCGACATTCAGTCCGGTGGCAAGCGCGCTGCGGACGTATTCCAATCCGTCGGCGAGTGTGAATGCCGTTTGCAGCACGCTGTTGGCGCCAGCCTC
Organism: Myxococcota bacterium; assembly: GCA_034002465.1. Lineage (GTDB taxonomy): Bacteria > Myxococcota_A > Bradymonadia > UBA4248 > JAVFAO01 > JAVFAO01. The sequence continues at coordinate 12,566 of JAVFAO010000006.1, read as the reverse complement.
CATCATGTGGTAGCCGCTGATACTGATGGTGTTGTAGCGCGGCATGTGCTTGGAGCAGTAGCCGATGATGTCGGAGACGATGCGCATCGAGGGCGCAGGGGGATAGATATAGGTGTTGCGGGTGAGGTATTCCTTGAGGATGTCGTTTTGGATGGTGCCCGTGAGCTGGGCCTGGTCGACGCCCTGTTCCTCGGCGGCGACGATGTAGCTGGCCAGCACTGGGATCACTGCGCCGTTCATGGTCATCGACACGGACATCTGGTCGAGGGGGATGCCGTCGAAGAGGATCTTCATGTCCTCCACGCTGTCGATGGCGACGCCTGCCTTTCCGACGTCACCTGCGACCCGTGGGTGATCCGAGTCGTAGCCGCGGTGAGTGGCGAGGTCGAAAGCGACCGATAGCCCCTTCTGACCCGCCGCCAAGCACTTGCGATAGAAGTCATTGGACTCTCGGGCAGTCGAGAAGCCAGCGTATTGCCGAATCGTCCAGGGGCGGCCGGCATACATGGAGGCCATCGGACCACGCACATACGGTGCAAGGCCGGGGAACGAATTCAGGTGCTCGATCTGTTCGAGGTCCTCTGTGGTGTAGAGGGGCTTGATTGTGATGCCCTCTGCGCTCTGCCAACTGAGGGACGCAGAATCGCGTCCTTTGAGCTGCTTGGCGAGCAGGGCTTCCCATTGCTGAGCGTCTGTATGCTGGCTCAAGATGGACTCCTCCCATGCGAAAGGGATGCTGAGCGAAGGTTGAGGCGGCGTTGAGGGAGCTTGGGACTACGCGTTGCTGCGTTCGCAGAGCTCGACCAAGATGCCGCCCGTTGCCTTGGGGTGGATGAAGGCGATGCGGGCGCCGCCGGCCCCGGCTCGTGGCTGCTCGTCGATGAGCTGCACATTCTTGGCCTTCAGCTCGGCGAGAGCCTCATCAATGTTTTCGACTCGGAGCGCAATATGCTGAAAACCCGCGCCTTTTTTCTCGATGAAGCGCGCGATCGGGCCATCGGGGGCGGTCGATTCGAGCAGCTCGAACTCGCTCTCGCCTACAGGAAAGAAGGCCGTCTTGACCTTCTGGCTGGATACCTCTTCCTCCCCGGCAAAAGAGAGGCCGAGGATGTCGGTCCAAAAGCCCTTTCCCGCCTCGATAGTGGGCACTGCCACACCAATGTGATCAATCTTCAGGATTCTCATACCATCCACCTTCACGAGGAGCACCCATCTTCTCCACATGCTGCAGGGATTGCTGCCGTAGAGAGGTCGATGCCCGAGAGCGAACGAATGCGTTTGTCCCTTGGCCAGCCAGCACTGAGCTCCTAGGCCCCCCGGCAACGGCGCGCGTCAAAGCAAGCTTGCCCCAGAGGACTTTGACTCTGGCAAAAAGCGCCATCATCGAGCTGGCCAACACCATGCTCGCCGGAGAAAGCAGACCTACGTGCGAGTCGCAGGCTGCTGTGCTTCTCCTTCGACATGAAAGGGAACGTCGAGGCGCTTCAGACGCGCGCACCGTCCTCAGCGTGGACGTCTCTTCAGCTTCGTAGGCAGCTCGTTGACTGGCGAACACGAGCAGTCTCCAGAGCACCGCGTCGGTGCGTCTGCTGCACCGGCATCGCTCGGCGGGTTCATACATCGCTTCCGCACAGACGACCAGTCTTCTCGGCACAGTGACGCATCGATTTCGTCGAATTTCGGTCGGCCTTGCGTCGGGGGAGTCTTGCTTCGCTGTTGATGGGTCAGCGGATGGTGTCTTGGCACACGTTTCAGGTACAATGCCCTGCGGGGTTGAGCTGCAGGCGCTGTCGAGCTGCAGGCGCTGTCGAGATTCGCCCTGAAAAGCTGACAGACAGGGCATCGGCTGTCGACCAATTCAGGTGCTGTTCGCTGGTCGATTTGAGGCGAGAATCAGCATACCCCCGTTTTCCATGGCTTGCGTAACCGTGCGAGAGCTCTGAGGAGGGCAAGATGAACGAGCGAGGGGACAAGCCAAGGCAGTCTCGTAAAGCTGCGCCAGCGCTTTGGCTTCTGCTGCTGGCCACGGGCTTGAGCGCCATCTCGTTGGCGAGCTGCGATGATCCGAGTGGCACGGTCAAGCCCGAGATTGTCGAAGTCGACGCTGAGGACCTCGACGAGGCGGTGGAGCTGGACGAGACGGAGCTCGTGGAGGACGTGGAGCTGCACGATGACAAGGAGGATGGCAAGCAGATCGAGGTCGAGGAGTTGGTCGAGCTTTCGGAGCTCGATGAAGCGGATGAGGAGACCATCGAAGAGCTGCCGCCCGAGTGTGAGCCCGAAGAGCGTCGGTGTGCGGGGCTTGCCGCGCTCGAACTCTGCATCGATGGTCGTCTCGAAACCCAAGATTGTGAAGCTGGAGAGCTCTGCAGGCCGAGTACGTCAAGCTGTGAGCCGCCGCTATGTCCGCAGGTGGGGGAGGCCTATGCATGCGAGGGCGAGAACGCTGAACGGGTCTGTGACGAGGGACAATTTGCCTATACGATTCGCTCGTGTGCATCAGGACTGCTGTGTTTCGATGGGCGCTGCCAGGCGCTGAGCTGCCCCCCGAACAGCCGTCGTTGTCGCGGCCTCTCGGAGGTCGAGGAGTGCAATGCGCAAGGCACCGGGTGGCAGGTGGTGCAGAGCTGCACAACACCCGATCTGTGCTTGACGGACCGATGCGTCGATGCCTGTACGGCCATCGCTTCACAGCCGAGCTCGATCGGCTGCACCTTTTACGTCCTCGACATGGACAACGAGACGAACACTGATCCGCTCGCGTTCGGAGTGCTGGTCGGGAACCCAGGGAGCAGCACCGCAAACGTCGAGCTTCGTTGGAGCGAGAACGGGCAGCCGAAAAGCATCAGTCGTCAGCTCTCGAGCGGTCAGAGCACGACCATCACGGTGTCGGCATCACTCGACGTCAACGATTCGGGGCTCTACGCCGACAAGTCGCTGGTGCTGACCAGCAACGTCCCCGTGACGGCTGCGCAGATCAACGCCATGCCAGGTTCTCAGGTGTATTCGACTGATGCGTCGTTACTTCTCCCTGTGCATGTGCTGGGGACGCGGTACATGGTTCTCGGCTATCCGGTGTCGACGAGCTACGAAGCGCCTGCTTACGTCGATGTCGTTGCAACAGAGAACAACACGACGGTGACGCTGACTTCGCCGCGCCCGGTTCCCGCTAGCGCTGGATTCCCTGGTTTGGTGCCGGGCTCGCCGCTGACCATGACACTGGCCAAGGGTGAGCTTTTGCACGTGCTCAGTGGCAACACGATGGGCGAGGATCTGAGCGCCTTGACGATCGACTCGAGTGAGCCGGTGGCGGTTTTCTATGGCTCACGTTGTCCACAGATTCCCTCGGGCACAGCGTATTGCGACCACGTCGAGAGCCAACTCCTTCCCATTGAGAACTGGGGGAGGGAATACAACGCAAGCAAGTTTGCCCAGCGCGGAACGGAGGTCGATGTGTGGCGGGTCATTGCTGCCGAAGACAACACCACCATCAGCTTCTCTCCTGCACAGGCCGGGGTTTTGAGCACGGTCTTGGCAAGAGGGGAGGTGAGGGAGTTTCAGTCGGACTCGAATTTCCGAGTCAGCGCCAGCAAACCCATCGCCCTCGCGCAGTTCATGGTGGGCTCGGAGCATCCCGGTGTCGCGTCCGTATTCCAGGTTCCTCATTTGCTCGACACGACGGTGCCCTGCGAGAGCTTCATTTGCCTGTTGCTGGGCGGGACCTGTACTGCAGACGGCTGCGCGCAGAACTGTGGTGAGGCGTGCACCAACAGCGGTGGGACCTGTTCGCCCTCGAACATCTGCGTGACTGGGACAGGGATAGGCGATCCGGCGATGACCCTGGCCATCCCCGTCGAGCAGTACAAGAGCGCTTGGGTGGTGGTGGTTCCGTCGGGTTTTGCAGAGAACTATCTCACGGTCATTGCTGGGAAAGGGCGAGTACCGCTGCTCGATGGTGTTCGGCTCGATGCTGCGCCTTGGAGTGTTGCGCCGAAGTCAATTGGCACGCTCGCCGACGTATTCACAGTGAGCGTTGAGTCGGGTACGCATTCGATCATCGACAGCGCAGGTATTGCTGTGCAGGTCCAGGGCTTCGATCAGAACGTGTCGTATGCCTTTCCTGGCGGTCTGTGGATGGAGCCGCTCTAACTGCTTCGCCTCGTCAGCGCAACAATTCCCCCTGATTGTCGCGAGGATGCGTGCCCTTCGCTGCCGTTCTTTCACTCGGCAGCGGCTCTGCGGTGGTCTGGGTTTTGGCCAGAGCGCTGATGGGGAGACAAGCCCTGCGCGGTGCTCCGTCGAATCTCTGCTCCCGAAGCGTCGTCGTATCTGGGCTAGACAGCAGCAGCCCTGAGAGCTAAACTAATGAGCAGTGGTTCAGGCGGCCACGCAGCGCGAACCCACCACGGCCAGCGCGAGTGGCGCCCGCCGCCCAGCCTCCAGGTCCGCCAATAGCGATGATCCGCAAACTCATTCACATCGACATGGACGCGTTTTATGCGTCGGTCGAGCAACGTGATCACCCCGAGCTCAGGGGGAAAGCACTTGCCGTAGGATTCGCGAGAGAGGCCCGCGGTGTGGTCGCCGCAGCGAGTTACGAGGCGAGGGTGTTTGGCGTACGGTCGGCGATGCCCGCCGCGCGCGCCCTGCGCTTGTGTCCGTCGCTGCAGTTCATCGCGCCAAACTTCGCAAAATACAGCGAGGTCTCCGCGCAGATGCGCGAGATTCTGGAAGAGTATACGGAGCTCATCGAGCCGGTCTCGCTCGATGAATGCTACCTCGACGTGACAGAGAACAAGCAAGGCCTGCAGTACGCCACGCAGGTGGCGCAGCTGCTTCGCCGACGAATCCGTCAGGAGCTTGGTCTAACCGCCTCTGCGGGCGTGGCGCCGGTGAAGTTCGTGGCCAAACTCGCCTCGGATCAGCGCAAGCCAGATGGCCTGACCGTGGTGCCACCAGAGAGGGTGTTGAGCTTCATTCACCCGTTGGCAGTCGAGCGACTGTGGGGTGTGGGGCCAGTGACACAGCGCCGACTGCACGCGATGGGTCTGCACCGCATTGGGGATGTGGCACGCTGTGATCGCTTCGAGCTCGCGAAGCAACTTGGCAAGCAGGGGCTGTGGCTGCACCAGCTCGCTTGCGGAGAGGATGAGCGGCCTGTCTGGCCGGAGCGGGAGCGAAAGTCGCGAGGCGCAGAACAGACGTTCTTCGAGGATCTCCACCGCCGCGACGAGGTTGTCCAGGTGCTCGATGGGCTGCTCGAAGAGGTGTTCGGCGCGGTCTTGCGCCAGCAGGAGCAGCCGCGATGTCTGACGGTGAAGGTGCGCTACGATGACTTTTCCACCGTTTCCCGTGCGATGACGACGCCAACCGCGATCGATACTTTGAGCGCAGCGCGGCGCTACGTGCAAGAGCTGCTCGCTCGCACCGAAGTGGGGCGACGACCGGTGCGACTCGTTGGCGTGAGCTTCAGCAGCTTTCAGCGACCCGGACCCCAGCTCCAGCTGCCGCTTTGAGGCCCCTTCACCTCGAGTGTTAGCCAACACGCTGGCCTGGAGTGGCTGGACTCAAATGCGCCTCCGCTTCGGGTGAGTTGTCTTGCTGCAAGCCGAGAGCGGGCAACGAGAGCAATACTGCGATGAGCAGCAGCGAGGCAAGCAAGCGAAGGGGATATCGAAACAGGCGGTTCATGTCTGGTCGTGTCGGCGCCTGGGGAGCGTCGCTCACTGACTACGTTTCAGTGGCCGGATTAGACCGACGCTCGGTCGCGACTGACGCGCTTGAGGAGAGCACGCGCTATCGGGTATGCTGCTCTTGGGTGCGTGGAAGAGGAGGGTTTGAGATGCGAAGCCGTGCTGTACCGGAAGGCGGGCTCGCCCGTCTGTTGCTGTCGTTGACCTGTTTTCTGCTGTTCTCGGTGGCGAGCGGGCCGCTGCGAGCCGCCGATTTCTATATCGATCCAGTGGCTGGCGACGATGCTGGCGATGGCAGTTCGGTGCATCCGTGGCGCTCGCTACAGGCGGTGTTGGACGCAGGCAAGGTGCAGACCCGAGACTGGCCATCGCTGCCCTATGCAGAGGGAGCCGAGCTGGTCGACAAGAACGTGGGTGCGCCCGTTGGGCCTGGTGATACCATTTGGCTGCGCGATGGCTATCACGGTCGGCTCGAGTTGCAGAGCCATTACAATGCAGCGCCGATCACGATTCGGGCGGAACATCTAGGTCAAGCGCGTTTCGCATCGATTCTGGTGCGCTCCAGTGAGAACTGGGTTGTGCGTGGTCTTTCAGTAAGTGCAGAATACGATGCGGAGTTCGAGCGTCAGACCCTCATCAACGTGGAGAGCCATAACTGGCGAGGCCCTGTGCGCAACGTCGTCGTAGAGGGATGCGCGCTCTCTACAGTCTCAGACAGCGCGCCTTGGAGCGCAGCCGATTGGGACACGCGCGCCTGCAACGGCATCTCGGTCAGTGGCGACGACGTGACGGTGCGGGAGAACGTGTTGCGCAACGTCAACTTCGGCATCAGTGTGAGCGGGAAGCGAGCGCTGGTGCTGGGGAATACGGTGGAGAATTTCTCAGGCGATGGCTTGCGGGGGCTTGGAGACGACGGCGTCTTCGAGTCGAACCTGATTCGCAACTGTTATGACGTCAACGAGAACCACGACGATGGATTTCAGTCTTGGTCAGTGGGCGAGGATGGCGTGGGCAGCGGGGTGGTTCGGGGCATCGTGTTGCGGGGCAACACCATCATCAACTACAGCGATCCGCAGCAGCCGCTGCGGGGTACACTGCAGGGGATTGGCTGTTTCGACGGCTTTTTCGAGGACTGGGTTATCGAGAACAACGTCATCGTGGTGGATCATTGGCATGGCATCACGCTGATGGGGGCGCGCAACGTGCGGGTGTTCAACAATACGGTGCTGGATTTGAACGAAGAGAGACCGGGCCCTCCCTGGATTCGCATCTCGGCCCACAAAGACGGGAGGCCTGCCGAAAACTGCATTGTGCGCAACAACTTGACCACCGCTCTCTCGCTCGATGCGGAGGGCGTGAGCGAGGATCACAACCTCATCATCGACGACCCTGCTGCCTTTTTCGTCGACCACCTCAGCCACGACCTGCACCTGCTCGCCGGGTCCCCTGCCGTCGACGCAGGCTCGGCAGATGGGGCGCCAGCCACCGATCACGACGGGCTACCGCGAGCGCTTGGGACGGCGGTGGATGTAGGAGCTTTCGAATACAATGATGGCTCCTGGCCTCCTGTTCTCGAAGTAGAGGGCGAGGAGCTCGAGCTTCCTGTCGAGGAAGCCGAGGATGAGCTCGAGAGCACGGTGGAGGTAGAGCTAACAGAGCTCAGCGCCGAAGACGAACTGGAGACTGCTCCCGATTCCGCACCCGAAGCGTTGGAGGCTGATGTAGATGCGAAAGAGAGCTCGGAATCTGCTTGTGCTTGTGCGCTCTCGACGAGGGCCGTGTTGCCCAACGCTTTCGTGTTGCTGCTGCTCTGCCTAGGAATGCTTCTCTTGGGGCGGCGCGCTGCCAAGACCCACAGCGAGCCCTAGCGAAGCCATCGCTTGTACCACGGAAACCCCCGATAATCTTTGGAGACCGCTGTTTCTACTTGGAGCGGCAATGCTAGCGTCGGCGGACGCGGCGCTGAGTCCTCGGCGTCAGCTCCCGCCCGAAGGCGGCGCGACCCGCTGTGGGGCACCGAGTCGAAAGGGAAGCTGTGGTGGCTTCCGCTCGATGGCTGCAGGTCTGCTGTTCAGCTCGAGGCTTGCGCCACATCCTGCCACGATGGTGACCAATGAGGACTCACTCAGCCAGCGGATGCTCTCTGGTGGGAGCTCGAGACGTCCGCGTTCGTCGGTGCTGCCCAGCACCAAGACCCGACCATCGGAGCGGTGGGCCGTGAGCAGCTCATGGGCGAGGGGGCGGCTCGGCGCAGGCAGCGGATGGCCGATGGGCTTGTGCTCTCGGTAGCGGTGTTCGGACTCGGTGTCGATGGCGCGTATGGCTCCGTCGATGGCGGAGCCAAGGGAGATGACACTTGCCGCTGCGGTGAGGCTGGACAAGATCAGGGCGGTTCCTCCACCGGTCTGTGTCTTGCCCTCGTAGTCGGTGTAACTCAGCGAGCACTCTCCGAAGCCCAAGCAGGGCAGCATCAGCGCACCCGTTCCGACCAGCTGCAGCAACCCGAGCAGCGCCCAGCCGCCTGGCGTGATGCCGTAGCGCTCGGTGGTCCATTCGTTTCGCCAGGTCTCCCGAACGGCCACAACCTCCATCTCTTGTGAGTGGCAGCGTTGGCGCAGTGTGAACGTCCAGCCCAGTCGCCACAGCTCCGGGGCATCACAACGCTCCACCCGTTCGCTCCCGATGGTGGTGCGTTGAGCGTCGACCAAGACCGTTCGCAGCGAAGCGCTCAAGCATCCAGGCAGGATGGCCACCAACACCAGCAAAGTCCATCGCAGCATCTTCCCTCCCTTCCCAGCGCGCCGCATAGCAGGACTTGGGCCACGCAAGAGGGAGGCAATCGAAAGCCCGAGAGCGAACGAATGCGAGGAGGCAGGTCAGACGGCCTGGGGCATTTGCTGGGCATCGAGCTCTGCCGCGAAACGCTCGAGAGACGGACTCAGGGTCTTGGCGATGTACTGGCCGGTCATCAGGCGCACCAGCGCGCCGTAGTTGGGGCGGAAGCGGAGACAGTCGCCGAGCTTCAGCTCTGGGGCGCTGTCCCCAAGGTTGACCACGCTCATGTCGCTACTCGCCCCGGCGAGTTGTTGCCTTGGGTCGAGAGGCGTGAGCCCGGCGACCTCGGTGTCGAGCTGACCGATGTTGACGATGGCTCGGAAGCCTCGCTGCCCCGGCTGGGCGGCCTCATTGTCCTGGCCGATGGGTTCGAAAGGGGTGGAGTGCCCCAGCTCGCCGACGGGCAACAGGCTTTTCTCTTTGATTTCGGAGATCTCAGCGCGCAGCTCGAAGACGTCGTCCCGAAATCCTTCGAGGGTGCCGCCATTGACCAGGTCGGTTCCCAGAAACAGAGCCTCTCCGATGCGGTAGTGGTTCAGGCCTTTCGGGACCTTGCCTGCCATCAGCAGCGGCAGGAAGTTGCTGGACCCTGCCGAGAGAATGGGGAGGGGGCGCTCGAACTTGAGCTCGAGCAGCTCGTGGTAGAGCAGCAACTGGGCGAGCTGATCGACGTTGGGCAAGGCGCCTGAGAGACAGCCGAGCTGAGCGCCGATGCCTGCGATTTCAATGGCCGGGAGCTGCAGCACCCGTTCGAAGAAGCGCAGCAGGGCGCCGGGAAGGGCGCCTTCGCGCAGGTCACCAAGCTCGATCATGACGATCACCCGATGCACGCGCTCTCGGCGCAGCGCCTCACGGCTGAGCGCTTCGATGACCCGAAGCTCGGAGTTGAGGCTGAGCGAGGCGAGCTCGATGACCTCGGTCACCCTCGAGAGCTGCGGAAGGCGCAGAAACCACCGTTCGCAGTCGGCGTTGACGCGTCTCAGGACCCGGAGGTTGTCGAGGCGAGAGTCCGCCGCAGAGCGCATCCCGAGCAATCCCAGGGCGCTGAGCAGTTCAGCGTGGCCACAGAGGGCTTTGGTGACCACGGTCCAGCTCGCCTCTTGGGACTGCACCAGCGCTTCGATGCGCTCGAAGTTGTGTCGAAGCGCATGGAGATCGATTCGTATTTCTTGTCGATTGGGCACTTGGCCTGTTCCCCCAAGTTCGTTCATTTTCGTACCAACCGCATTTCGGCGTACTTGGAGGTGAAGCCCATCCTCTCGTAGAGTCGCTTGGCTGGGTTCTCGTATTCCACATGAAGCTTTACCTCTCCATCACAATGGCGCAGCGCCTCGTCGATGATTTTGCGTCCCACACCTTGTCCACGGAGCTCTGGGCTGACCCACACGAAGAGCAGCACAAGCTTGGGAATGTATCCACCCATTCCCGTGTCGAGCATGAGCAGCGCGCCAAGCATCTGCTCCTCGCGGCTGGCCAAGACCAGAAAGCCTCCTTGGCCCTTGCCAGCGACGAAGGCATAGTCGAGGGCTGCACGAACGTCAGGCACCGTGTCCTGAAAGGGCTTCATGTTGTCGTGAAAGAGCTGGGCGAGCTGCTCGAGCGAGGTCCAAGAGGGAAGTGCATCCAGCGCGGGAATATGTTCGATTCGAATATCATTCACGATTCCATAACTCCTTGGGTTGAGAATTTCCTCTCACCACAAAAATGAGCGGTGACGATGATGAATAGGCTAGCTGCTGATAAGCTTCTGTCAACAGTTTTCTTACATGTAGTTATCGAAGCAACTGGGAGATGAAATTTTGCTATCACCGCTCGTCATTCGAGAACGAGCGAAGCGCCGGGAAATCGCTGCCTTCCTCCAGCGGGCTCGCTGTCCCGAAGCGAAAGCGCTCCTACGCATCTAGGGGCCTCGTCGCTAGGTCTTGCTCCACACGTGGCAGCTCGTCATACTCGTGGCAGGGCACTCCAAGGAGGTCTGCATGCGAGCTGCACGATGGTTCAATTGGGTTTCGTTCTGGGGAATGGCGTTGGTGTTCGTAACGGGCTGCGGTGACGAGGCGTCGACGCCACCTCCCAGTGACGTGTCCGAGCAGGATGGGCTTGATGCAGAGCTCGAGCTCGACCAAGTGCCCGATTTGCCCGAGCTCTCCGAACAGAGCGACGGAGAGCAAGATGACGAGCCCGATTGCGTCAGCCGCTGTGAGCAGGCTGTGGCTTTCAACTGCGTCGAGCAGACGCTGTTGAGCACGGAATGTGCCGTGGGCTGTGTGCTCCTCGACAACCACGCCTGGTGCAGCTGTGAGCTGGATGGCGACTGTCCCGAGGAGCACGCCTGCGCGCTCGGTGAGCTTGGAGGCACATGTCGTCCGCTGCTGTGCACCCCAAATGCGGCGCGCTGTGAGCCGGTGGATGGACAGGGCTTCGATGCCGTTCGGTGCGATGAACAAGGGCTCTCAGAGTTGCGCGAGCGCTGCGATGGCGGCTGCGTCGATGGCGTCTGCATCTGCCTCGACGACAGCCACTGCCTTGCTGCCCAGCACTGTGACGACACCGGCGCCTGTGTCGAAGACCTCTGCGTGGCACAGACGCCTTTCTGTGCAGGCAGCGAACTGCGCCTTTGCGACGAGCGGGGCGTCGCGTCGAGCTTGCTGCAGGAATGTGGCTCTGCCGGCTGTTTGTTCGACGCCTGCGGCTGCGAGACGGACGCAGACTGTTTGGCAGCCCAGCACTGCTCGAGCGAGGGACAGCCCCTGTGCGTGGCTGATGTCTGTGAGGCTGGCGCACGATTCTGCGACGGCGACGCCATCATGCTCTGCTCGCCTTCTGGTTCACACGCTGAGCTGCTGCAGAGCTGTGCGCGCGCTTGTGTGGCCGAGGGGGACAGCGCCTACTGTCATTGCAGCCAAGCCAGCGATTGCCTCGGTGAGGCCTTTTGTGATGCTCAGGGCCACTGTATCGCGCAGGTCTGTGACCCGGACTTGCTCGTCTGCGATGGGAACGTGGCAGTGTCCTGCCTGCCCGACGGCAGCGCCGAGCGGCGGGTGGATTGCGGCGCCCAGACCTGTTTGCAGGGCGTCTGTCAGTGCACCGACGACACGCACTGTGCCGCTGCCGAATACTGCAGTGAAGGTCAGTGCTTGCCCGATGTCTGCGCTCAAGGAGAGGAGTTCTGCGCCGGACGTGAGCGTCGAGCCTGCGCTGCCAACGGCAGCGGCGACAGCGTGCTCGAAAACTGTCGCATCGGATGTGTTCTCGAATCAGGTCAGAGCGCTTGTCGATGTAATTCCATCTCTGATTGCGAGCTCGAGCAATACTGCAAATCTCCTGGCCTCGGTGGCTTTGATAACTGTTCCCCAGACATCTGTCTCGCTGGTGCAACGAGCTGCGATGGCCAGGTCGCCGTGAGCTGCAGCTTCGATGGCGGTCAGGAGACCCGTGTCGACTGTCTGGCCATGAGCTGTGAGGAGGGGCAGTGCCGCTGCGATGCAGATGGTCAGTGCCCTGCCGAGCAGTATTGCGCAGCGAGCCGCTCCTGCACCGATGATGTCTGCGTGGCCTCCACCACTTTCTGCATGGGAGACAGCGTCATGCTCTGCAACGAGCGTGGCTCCGGTTCCAGTGAAGCTCAGCCGTGTGCGCCTGGTCACTGCGCGGCAGGCGCCTGTACCTGCAGCGATGCGCTTGAATGTTTGGGCGCAGAGAGCTGTATGGGGGGCGCATGCGTGTGTGAGAGTGGCCTGCGTTGTGGTCCTTCCTCGACCTGCTGCAGCTCTGCTGAAGTGTGTGAGGACGAACAGTGTAAGCTCGCCTGTTCGGGACAGCGCTGTGGCGTGTCGGAGGAGCTGTGCTGCACCGGCAACGACGAGTGTCTTTGGAACCAATGCATCGCGACCTGGGGGGCCTGCACCGTAAATGACGACTGCGAGCTCGATGAGTTCTGCGAGCTCAGCAGCAGGCGCTGTGTCAAGGCGGCAGACGACCCCAACCAGTGTATCTACATCCCTCCCGTTGGGGTCTTTACGCCGGAAGAACAATGGT